>NZ_JBFAUT010000006.1:0-235989 GCF_040679475.1 Actinoallomurus sp. NPDC052274 | reverse complement strand
CCGACGAATACGAGGCCAACCACTACAAGAAATCGACAAGACCGCAGGTCACAGCCACAACCTAGAGCCTCCACGAAACCCGGGGCGGTTCAGTACCTGCGCTTTCCCTAGGTACGGAACGCACACCCCGATCCGCCATGGTCAAGACCGTGGCGGAGTCGCTGATGAACGCCGAAGCCGACGCGCTGTGCGGTGCCGAGTACGGGCAGCGGTCCGGCGAGCGGATCAACCGCCGCAACGGCTACCTGGGGTCTGGAAGCCGTACCCGTAAGAGCTCCGCGTCCCTCATCGAGACGTTCGGGACGGCGTGCGTGATCTGCCGGCGCAGTGTCGGGATGCTCATCGACCACGGCGCGGCGACCGTGCGGTTCCGTGGGTTACTGGGCCCGGGGTTCACGCCGATCCGCCGGCCATCGCTGACGTGGGTCGGGGGGCGACGTTGTTCACGGGCGGCCTCCGGCGGACTCTCGACACGCCCGTTCGAGGCCGCGTACCAGCTCACCGAGCGTCTCCTCGTCCGAGCCGAATGTGAGGCGGACGTGTGTCTCCGGGGCGTGCATGTCCGCGCCGCGGACCGTCGCGATGCCGTTCCGCAGAAGCACGCGATCGATGTCGTCCGGCGTGTCGCCGAGGCGGGAGCAGTCGACGAGCAGAAAGGCGCCGGCCGCGGGCCGAGCGGGCTCGGTGAGGCCGCTCGCAGCGATGCCGTCGCATACGAAGTCGCGTTTGGCCTGATACATGGAAAGCGCCTGGTCTAGCCAGTCGCGGGGCCCGGTGAGGGCGGCGACCGCGGCCCGCTGCGGAACCACTCCGCACCACGCCGCCTCCCACTGGAAGCGACGCTCGAGCGCGTCGACGATCGGCGGCGGTGCCAGGACGTAGCCGACCCGCCAGCTCCCGAGTGCGTAATATTTGCTGAGGCTGGTGACCGTGACCATATGCGGCCAGCGATCGGCAAGCGCCTCCACTGGGTGGTATCGACTGCCGTCGAAGGTGAAGTGCTGCCACGAGTCGTCGGAAATGACGAGTAGCCCGTGACGCGCCGCGATGTCGACCACCGCCGCGAGGGTCGCAGCGTCGGGCAGATAGCCTGTCGGGTTGTTCGGGTTGCACAGGAGCAGGGCGCGACTGCGGGGTGTGACGGCGGCCTCCAGTCCGGCGAGGTCGAGCGCCCATCCATCGCACTCCCGAGACGGGACGTAGGCCGGCGTGGCGCCGGCCTCTCGGATGGCGCCGTCGAAGAAGAAGGTGGGGGTCGGCACGATCACCTCGTCGCCCGGAGCGAGCACCGTGCGAAGCACGAGGGAGAGGCCGTGCATCGCCCCGTGGGTGATCAGCAGGCGACGCTCGGGATCGATGCGCAGGCCGTGCTCGGACTCCAGTTCGGCGGCGATCGCCGCCCGGAGATCGGGTATGCCGCGGCTGTCGCGCGGGTCAGGCTGGTCCATCGCCCGCGCGACCGCCTGCCTCACGTGTTCCGGCATGGGAAGGATCGGGGCCCCCACGAGCGGGAGGACCCGCACGCCGTCGCGCGCGCTCCGCGCCGCGCGGTCGCGCGTCCTCATCGCGCCCATTGTCGGCAGGTCGGTCGCGGCGGGGAGGACCCATGGATCTGAGGTAGGTCGATTCATATATGCAACCTAGCAATTGAGATATCAGTTCGGCTAGTAAAGATCTTTGGATTCCACTAGTCAGGCCAAACTGATGTACTAATACCCCGCAGTGGTATATTGGACGGATGCGCGAAATTCATCCCGTGATCGCGGGAGCGCCTCACATCCCCGCACTGTTGCTGGTCGGCAAGGAAGAGACCGGCCTCGACCGCACCGGCCAGGCCTATCGGGCGATCAGGCGCCAGATCATCGACCTGACGCTACCGCCCGGCAGCAGCTTCAGTGAGGCGTCGCTCGCACAGCAGTGGCACATCAGCAAGACGCCCGTGCGCGAGGCGCTCGCCCGGTTGAGGCGTGACGGGCTCGTGGACGCGCTTCCGCGTGCGGGCTACGTCGTCAGCCCGATCACGCTCCAGGACACCGACGATCTCTGTGCCTTGAGGACGCTGCTGTCCGGCGAGGCCGCCGCCGCCTCCGCGCGCCGAGGTGTCGAGGCGCCGGCGCTCGCACGGCTCAAAGAGCTGTCCAAGGTGCCCTTCGCGCTCGCAGCGGGAGATGTGGAATTCGAGGAGGAGCTGCACGCCGCGATCGAGTTCGAGGCCATCATCGCCGACTCCAGTGGCAACAACCGTTTCGTCAAGGCGATCGTCGACGTGCTCGACGAGTTGGAGCGGGTCCTGCGGATGACCGCGTTGATCGCTCCCGAGGCCGCGAGCCCGCCCGGGGAACTGGAAGCCATCTTCGAGCGGCTGCACGCGCGGGATGCGGACGGCGCCCAGGCGGCCATGCGCAAGCGGTGCGAGCGCGTGCGTAACGACGTGCTCCAGGCTCTGGCGAAGAGCGTCTCCGTCAGCAGGGCGCACATTGAGATGCCGGCGCCGTCGCTCCCGCCGACCTGAACGGTATGACGTGGCCGCCCGTTCGGACGAGGGCGGACCCGCCGGGCTCCGGCAGGTGGCCGGGAGTGCGGCACCATGCCGATCCGGCGGGCCCGCCACCCGGTCAGACCGCCGTCGGGAAATGGAGGTGACCGGAGTCGTGCAAGCCGACCTTTTCTTCGGCCCAGCGGCTGGTGACGACCTTCGCGCGCGTGTAGAACGCGACACCCTCGGGACCGTGGATGTGATGGCCGCCGAACAGCGATTGCTTCCAGCCGCCGAACGAGTAGAACGCCAATGGCACCGGAATCGGGACGTTGACGCCGATCATGCCGACCTGCACAGAGCGCTGGAAGACGCGCGCCGCCCGGCCGCTGGAGGTGAAGATGGCCGTGCCGTTGGCCCAGTCGTTGTCGTTGATGAGGTCGATCGCCTCCTTGAGCGAGCCGACGCGCACGACGACGAGCACCGGGCCGAAGATCTCGTCGCGGTAGACGTCCATCTCGGGCGTGACGCGGTCGAACAACGTCGGCCCGACGAAGAAGCCGTCGCCCTGGACATCGACCTCGCGCCCGTCGACGACCAGGTCGGCGCCCGCGTCGATGCCGGAGCCGATGTAGCCCCTGATCCGTTCGAGTGCCTGCGGCGTCACGACCGGGCCCATCTCGGAGCCGGCCTCCAACCCCGGCCCGACCTTGATCGCCTGTGCCTTGTCGCGTACGCGCTCGACGAGCGGGTCGGCCACGTCGCCGACCGCGACGGCGACCGAGATCGCCATACAGCGCTGGCCCGCCGAACCGTACCCGGCCGCGATCAGATGGTCGGCGGCGCGGTCGAGGTCGGCGTCGGGTAGCACGACGGCGTGGTTCTTGGCACCGCCGAGTGCCTGCACACGTTTGCCGTTCGCGGTCGCGCGCTCGTGTACGTACCGTGCGATCGGCGTCGAGCCGACGAACGACACCGCCGCGATGTCCGGGTGGTCGAGGATCGCGTCGACCGCGACCTTGTCGCCGTGCACGACGTTGAAGACGCCGTCGGGCAGGCCGGCTTCCGCATAGAGCTCGGCAACGAAGTTGGACGCCGACGGGTTGCGCTCGGAGGGCTTGAGCACGAACGTGTTGCCGGTCGCGATCGCGATCGGGTGCATCCACATCGGGACCATCGCCGGGAAGTTGAAGGGCGTGATCCCGGCACAGACGCCCAGCGGCTGGCGGAACGAGAAGAGGTCGACACCGGTCGAGACCTGGTCGGAGTACTCGCCCTTGAGCAGCTGCGGGATCCCGCAGGCGAAGTCGATCACCTCCAGGCCGCGGACGACCTCGGCCCTGGCGTCCTCGAGGACCTTGCCGTGCTCCGCGGTGACGATCCGCGCGAGGTCATCGAGGTGCTTCTCGACGAGGTCGCGGAAGGCGAACATCATCCGCGACCGGCGCATGAGGGAGGTGTCGGCCCAGTCTGGCAGGGCGGCGCGCGCCGCATGCACCGCGGCGTCGATGTCGGCGGCCTCGGCCAGCAGCACGTCGGCTTGGCGCTCGCCGGTCGCGGGGTCCCACACGGGGGCGGTCCGGCTCGACGCGCCGGCGGTCTCACTGCCGGCGATTCGGTGCTGGATCGTTTTGATTACCGCTCTTCTACTCACAGGGCTGCTCACCTTCTTCTCGTTCTCAGGTCGGTCTGGCGGCTGCGGTTCACAGCCTGGTGGTCATGCGGCTGCCCGCCGGCCGCCGGCCGCCGCGTTAGACGATCAGGTCGCCGCCGTTGATGTCGACGGCCGCGCCCGTGATGTACGCGGCCCGATCGGAGGCGAGGAACGCGACGAGCTCCGCGACCTCCCAGGGCTGCCCGACGCGTGGCACCGGGAAGGACCGGGTGACGCGGTCGAGTGATCCCTCGGGCAGCAGGCCACGGGCCATCGGCGTGTCGATGAGCCCTGGGCAGACGGCGTTCACCGTGACCCCGTCGGGTCCGGAGGACTTCGCCAGGTGCCGGGTGAGCCCGAGGACGCCGTGCTTCGCCGTCGTGTAGTGGGCGCCACCCGCCGTGCTGATGGTCTTGCCAGCCGTGGAGGAGAAGTTGACGATCCGTCCCCAACCGCCGTTTCGCATCGCGGGCAGCGCCCGGCGGCAGCACAGGAACGTCCCGTGCACGTTGACCGCGAGCACGCGGTTCCACTCGTTCTCGGTGATGTCCTCGAACGTGGTCGACGGCGCGATGCCCGCGGCGTTGACCAGGATGTCCAGCCGCGACCGCTCCTCCAGCAACGCGGCGAACGCCTGGTCGACCTGTTCGCCGTGCGTGACGTCCACCGCCACCGACCGAATGCGGTCCGCCGGCACTCCGAGCGTCGACGCCAGCTCGGCACGGCCGGGCGCGGCGAGGTCGAACACCGCGACGGTCGCGCCGCGGCGGGCCAGTGCGTGCACGGTCGCCAGGCCCATGCCGCTCGCGCCACCGGTCACGATCGCGACCCGGCCCTCGAGCTCATGACCGTCGGCGGTGGTGGGGGCCCGGAGCCCATCGCCGCCGCTCATGAGCCGGCCAGAACGGCGCGCGCGCGACCGAAGGCGACTGCCGCGAGTTCGAGCTGTTCGGCGGTGTGCGCCGCCGAGACCTGCACCCGAATCCGCTCCTCGCCGGCCGGGACGACCGGATGCGAGAGGGCGAAGACGAGGACACCGTCGCGGCGCAGTGCCGCCGCCACGTCGCGGGCCCGCGAGCCGCCGGGCAGCATCACGGGGATGATCGGGTGTTCGCCCGGCAGCACGTCGTAACCCTGGTCGCGCAACGCCCCGCGCAGCCAGGCGGTGTTGGCGGTCAGGCGCTCCCGCAGTTCGGGGCGCCTTCGCGCGATGCGGATCGCGGTCAGCGCCGCGACGGCCAGCGGCGGGGCCATCGCGTTGGTGAAGATGTACGGCCGCGAGACCTGGCGCAGTGTCTCCACGACCGCGCGGTCGCCGGCGACGAAGCCCCCGGCCCCGCCGAGCGCCTTGCCGAGCGTCCCGGTCAGCACGTCGACCCCGCCCTGCAGTCCGAAGTGCTCGGCCGTGCCGGCGCCGGTCGGGCCCAACACGCCCGTGGCGTGCGAGTCATCGACCATGAGCGCCGCGTCGTACCGCCGCGCCAGTTCGCTGATCCGGAGCAGCGCGGCGATGTCGCCGTCCATGCTGAACACGCCGTCGGTGACGATGAGCCGGGTGCGGGCGTCCGCGCTCTCGGCGAGACGGCGCTCGAGCTCGTCGAGGTCGGCGTGTGCGAAGACGTACCGCCGCGCCGGCGTCAGTCGGATGCCGTCGATCAGGCTGGCGTGGTTGAGCGCGTCGCTGAGGACCGTGTCGTCTGGGCCGAGCAGGGCGTTGAAGACGCCGAGGTTGGCATCGAAGCACGAGCTGTAGAGCACGGCGTCCTCGGCTCCGACCAGTTCCGCGATACCCGCCTCGAGCTCGCCGTGGATCGCGCGGGTACCGCAGAGGACACGTCCCGCCGTGACCCCGAGTCCCATGTCGCGCAACGCGCGCTGGGCCGACTCGAGAACCTCGGGATCACCGGCTAGCCCGAGGTAGTCGTTGGCGGCGAGGTTCACCAGGGTCTCGCCGTCCACGCCGAGCGTCGGCCCCTGGGGGCCCGAGACCACGAGGTCGCGGCGCAGCCCGACGGTCGCCCGGCGTTCGTCGAGTTCCGTCCGGAGCCGGTCCAGCAACGTGGCGTTCACCGCGGTCCTCCAGCCCGGCCGGCACAGGACACGACGTGGATCAGTACTGTGGTCATGACAGGCTCCCGTCCAGTCGCTCCATCCGCCGCCCTGCGGTCAGCAGGACGGCCATTCCGGCGATCATGATGATCGCGACGGCCAGGAGGGCGTAGGTGAAGCTGCCGGTCGCGGTCTTGATGCTTCCGGTGAGGTACGGGCCGATGAAGCCGCTGAGGTTGCTGACGGAGTTGATGAGGGCGATCCCGGAGGCCGCGGCCGCTCCGGTCAGGCCGATGGCCGGTATTCGCCAGAACTGGGGCATCGCGGTCATGATCCCGGCGACACTCAGGCAGACCGCGAGGATGAACAGGACACCGCTGCTGGTGAAGGTCGCCAGGAGCAGGCCCACCACGCCGAGCGCCATCGGAATGGCCGTGGCCGTGACCGCCGACCACCGGGCGGCGAATCGCGCCCAGCTGAGCAGCGCGACCACGGCTACCGCGTACGGGATCGCGGACAGCAGCACGCTGCTGACATCGCCCGCGCCACCGATGCTGTGCGTGATGGACGCGATCATCGTGGGCAGGAAGTACGCCAGCGGGTACAGCCCGAACGCGATCGCGAACCACGACACGGCCACCGCCCACACCCGGCCGCTGGTCAACGCCTGGCGCATCCCGGTGGAAGCGCCGTGAGCGCGATGTTCGGCGGCCTCGGCCGCCAAGGTGTCCTCGATGGCGGCCTTCTCCCTGTCGTCGAGCCAGCGCGCGTCCCGCGGCCGGTCCGGCAGGAAGAAAAAGATCAGAATGCTGACCGCGACCGTCAGGACACCCTCGACGAGGAAAAGCGCACGCCAGCCCGCGATGCCGAACAGACGCTGGCCCCATGCGATCAGCGCGGCGGCCAGCGGGGAGCCGATGATCGACGACACCGGGGTCATCAGGAAGAAGGCCGACAATGCCCAGGAGCGCTGGCGGCGCGGGAACCAGAACGTCAAGTAGAGCAGAATCCCGGCGGCCAGGCCGGCCTCCGCGAACCCGAGCAGCAGCCGCGCGACGTACAGCGTGGTCGCCGAGTGCACGGCCGCCGTGCAGGCGGTGACCAGCCCCCATGTGATCATGATCCGGGCGATCCACCTCCGCGCGCCGAACCGGGCCAGCATCATGTTGCTCGGCACCTCGACGAGGACGTAGCCGATGAAGAACAGCCCGGCGGCGAGGCCGATCTGACTGCTGGTCAGATGCAGGTCACGCGACATCGGTGCGGCGATGTAGCCGACGTTGGCTCGGTCGATGTAGCTGGCCACGTAGGCGAGGCCGATCACCGGGACGATCCGGATGCCGACCTTGCGCCACGCGCGAGGCGCCACGGTGTCCGGGAAGGCAGCAGTGGTAGAACTCATCGGAAAGTCCCATCGGTGGGGGTGGATGAGGCTCCAGAGCGCGCCTCGCCCCGCAACGCGGCGGTCGCGCTCGCGTCGATCACACCGGCCTCGGTGATCACGACGCCGTAGTCCCGTCGGGCGCCCTCGGGGGTCACCTTGCCGTCGAGGACGTCTTCGCGGACTCGTTCCGGGGCACGCTCGAAGGGGCTGCCGTGCCCGCCTCCGCCCGCGGTCACATGCCGGTGACGGGTTCCCGTGGTCATCACGAAGTGCGGTTTGGACTCCAGCACCCGTTCGCCGGACCCGCCGTGGTCGAGCACGTTGAGCGAGGGGGTCCCCTGCGCACCACCGGCCAGCCCGTACGGCAGGAACTTACGGCGGTCGGACCTGATCTGCACGCTGGCCTTTGGCGCCAGCATCGTCATGTCCCGGAAGGTCGCCAGGCCACCGCGAAAGCGGCCCGCTCCCCCGGAGTCCGGGAGGTAGCCGTATCCGTCGATGCGGATGTGACCGGAGCGTTCCAGTTCTTCGACCGGGGTGTTGGTCAGGTTGGCGCCCAGTGAGCTGATCCCGTCCACGCCGTCGCGGTCGGGACGGGCGCCCCACGCTCCGGCCAGGGCATCCCACAGCACGACGGATTCCCCGTCCTCGCCGATGAGGCCGATCGCGATGCCGTCGGGTCCGCCGTCCCCTGCGGCGGGCACCCGGTCGGGGAACACCGGGGCGAGCGCCCCGAGCACCGCGTCGATGATCCGGAAACCGACGAGGCCGCGGGCACCGCGCGCGGCGGGTCGCTGCCCGTTGAGGATCGAGGCCTCCGGGATGACGAAGGAGAACGGCCGGTAGAAGCCGCTGTTGGCCGGGATGTCCGCCGCGAGGATCCCCTGTAGGGCCGCGTAGGCGGCGGAGCGGGTGAACGAGGCCGTCGCGTTCAACGCGGAGTCGACCTGGGGTGCGGAGCCGGTGAAGTCGAGTTCTATCCCGGACTCGGACAGTGTGGTCTTCACCTGGATCGGGATCGGCCCGGAGCCGAGGCCGTCGTCGTCGATGTGGTCGGTGAAGGTGTAGGTGCCCGGGGCCGCTTCGGCGAGCGCGGCGCGCAGCAGGGTCTCGGCGTAATCGAGCAACTCGTCCACGAGCGCGGCGAGTCCGTCCACGCCGTGCCGCGCCGCGAGGGCGCGTAGGCCTTCGGCGCCGGTGTGGCAGGCCGCCAACTGGGATTCGAGGTCGCCGCGCAGCAGCTCGGGTTCGCGAACGTTGCGCAGGATCAACTGCAGGAAGGTCTCGTTCATGACGCCGGCCTCGACCAGGCGCGAAGGGGGGATCTGCACCCCTTCGGCGAAGATACTGGTCGACTGCACGGCCATGGAGCCGGCCGCCCAGCCGCCGACGTCGGTGTGGTTGACGACCGTGACCGAGAAGCCCAGGAGGGCTTCTCCCGCGAACACCGGGGCCACCGCGAAGATGTCCGGCAGGTGCATGCCGCCCCGAGACGGGTCGTTGAGCAGGTAGACGTCTCCCGGCTGGATCCGGCCGCCGAACTCGTCGAGGATCGCCTCCATCGCGTCCGGTATGGACCCCAGGTGCACGGGCAGGGTGTTGGCCTGGGCGATCACGCGACCGTGGGCGTCGCACAGCGCGGCGGAGAAGTCCATGCTGGACGCGACGAGCTGTGAGTGCGCCGTGCGCAGGATCGTGATCGCCATCTCGTCGGCGAGCCCCGTGACGGCATTGCGGAAGACCTCGAAGGTCACGGCGTCGCGGATCATGCGGCACTCCAGGTGATGACGATGTTGTTGAACCGGTCGCGGTGTACTCGCGCACCTGGGGGGACGAGGGTGGTGGCGTCCATGTCCTCGATGACCATCGGTCCGTCGACGGGCTCGGTGCCGAGGTCGGCACGTCCCACGACGGGCGTGGGCACGGTCTCGGCGAACCGGCATTCGCGGGTGGTGGGCTCTCGGTCCATGGCGTCGGGGACGCTCAGCACGTCCGCGATGGACACCTGGCTGGGCAGCCGGCCGCGTACTCGGAGGTTGACCAGCTCCACCAGATCGTCGGTGCCGGCCCGGCCGTAGGTGCGCTTGTGCTCGGCGTGGAACCGTTCCCGCGTCTCGGCGAGCAGGTCGTCGGTGAGCTCGCCGTCGGGCACCGCGATGCGCAGTTCGAACCGCTGACCGCGGTAGCGCATGTCCAGGAGCCGGTCCACGACGGCGTCCGCTCCCAGCTCCGCGCTCACCTTCGCGGCGAGCCGCGCGAACTCCCCGGCGAGGGCGCTCACGTCGGCGAACTCGGGCCGGTACGGGGTGAGTTCGTGGCGTTCGGTGTCGGCGACGAGCAGACCCAGGCTGCTGAACAGTCCCGGGTGCACGGGCACTATCACGGTCGAGATGCCCAGCTCGCGGGCCAGCGCGGCGGCGTAGAGAGGACCGGCGCCGCCGAACGCGACCATGGTGGCATCGCGCGGATCACGGCCACGTTCGCTGGTCACCGCCTTGACCGCGGTCGTCATGCTCGACACCGCCACCTGGTACGCACCGCGCGCGGTAGCCGGCACGTCACCACCGAACTGCTCGGCGACCGACGACAGCGCCTTCGCCGCCAGGTCGGGGTGGATCGCCACGCGACCACCGGCAAGGGCCTGCGGGCTGAGGTATCCCAGCGTCACGTTGGCGTCGGTCAACGTCGGCAGCTCGCCGGCCTGCCCGTAGCAGGCAGGGCCAGGGCGCGACCCGGCACTGGCAGGCCCCACGTGGAGCGCGCCCGCCGCGTCGACGGAGATGATGCTGCCGCCTCCGGAGCCGACCTCGGCGATGTCGATCGACGGTGCCCGCACCGGATACCCGGCGCCGGAGCTGAGGCCGCGGGCGACGTTCATTCCGCCACCGACCTCGTAGTCCGCTGAGACGAACGGTTCGCCGTGCTCGATCAAGGACGCCTTCGCCGTGGTGCCGCCCATGTCGAAGGCGACCATCGTCGACAAGCCGATCAGTTGCCCGAGCTTCTGCACGGCGGTGACGCCGGCCGCGGGGCCGGACTCGATGATCTGCACCGGCCGTTGCGCGACGGAGGCCGCGTCGAGCAATCCACCGCTGGATTGCATGACCAGCAACGGGGCGCTCACCTTCACCGCCCGCAGCCCCTCCTCCAGACGGGTGAGGTAGCCGTGCACGGCGGGCCCGACGTAGGCGTTGACCGTCGCGGTGCTCGTACGCTCGAACTCCTGCGGCTGCGGAGAGACATCGACCGAGGCCGTGACGTAGACACCGGGCAGCTCGGCTCGCAGCAGCTCGGCGACTCGCCGTTCCTCATCGGGCCGGACGTATGAGTTGATCAGGCATACGGCCACCGCTTGGATTTCGTCCGTACGCAGCCGTGCGGCCAACGCGCGAACCTCGTCCTCACCGGCCGGAGGCTCGAGACGTCCGTCGGCCGTGATCCGCTGGTCGAGTTCGTACCGATTCCGGCGCCGGGCGAGGGGCTCGGGCTTGGACCACGACAGGTCGTACAGCACCGGCCGTCGCAGGCGCCCAAGCTCCAGCACGTCCCGGAAACCGCGAGTGGTGACCACAGCTGTGCGGACACCGCTCATCGACAAAATCGTGTTGGTGGCCACGGTCGTGCCGTGCAGCATCGCGACCACGGTTTCCGGCTGGGCCGCGGCCGAGGAGAGCACGGCAGTGGTCGCCGTTACGACGCCTGCGCCGTAGTCGGGCGGGGTGGACGGGACCTTCATCGGGACGACCTCTCCGGCCGGGCCCAATGCGATGACGTCGGTGAAGGTGCCGCCGATATCGGCGCCCACGCGCCAGCCGGCCGGTCGAGGATCGTGACTAGGAGGCACTGGATCTCCTTCGTTCAACAGCTGGGATCACAGTAGAAGCAGTCTGGGATATCAACAAGACTGTGTTGTTGTTTTTATTGGCCTTCCTGGTATTTGGCGCGAGCATGATCAGCGGTGCCTGTGATCGACCAGCGGTTATGTGGCTGGATCGGGCCGCGGTGGAAGCGATGCGGATGGCCGCCGCCTGGTTGTGCGAGCAGGGTGTCTCGCAGGCGGAGGTCACGCGATGGGCCTGCAGCGGATCGCCACGGGGCTCGAGCGGATCACCGGAGCGCGGTGTCACCCCCTGCCGGGTGTGGCGCCGAGGGGGCGAGCCGACGCTCGCCGTCGAACTGCCTTGGGAAAGCAGGCCGCTCGGGACGAGTTCTGGTGGCGGTCCGGTCGGCGGCCGCGTCATCGGTGCCGAGGGGGCGTCATCAACGGCGGAGGCGGCGGAGGCGGCGGAGGCCACGAGGGATCCGGTGCCCACCCCGGCGGTGGTGACCACCCCGGTGGCGGGGTGGCCAGTTCGGCGGCGAATTGATCGTGACGCCGGTCATCGGCTGGATGTGCGACAGGTCCTGTCAGATCAATGTCGGCTCTCCTTACTCGTGTGTCGGTCGTTGTCGGCTCTCCAGCGTGCCGGGGTGCTGTCCGGTCAGACGGCTTGTCCTCTGGCACGGGGCGCTGCCCAGCGGGCCGGGTGGAAGGGCGCGATGAGGAACGTCATGCTCACCTCGCTTGCGTCAGGCGACAGCCGGGTTGAAGGAGGAGCGCGCCGGATCGGCGTCTGCAGGCGCTGGGCTCCGGCGCGCGCCCAGGGGAATCGGTCAGTGGCCGAGGGCGAGCTGGGTGATCTTGATGATGACCAGAACGACGGCGGCGACCAGGTAAAGGCGCAGTGCGGCCATGCCGATCTTGCGCCCTGTGGAGAAGAAGGGCTTGGGCAGTTCGGCCTGGGGAGGCATCCGCCAGGTGTCCTTGCCGATGCGGTCGATCGGCTCGGCGGGGGTCGCCGCGCGACGGCGGAGGACGGCGTAGCCGATGGCGAGCAGCCCGCCGACGCCGCCGGCGCCCACGATGTCGAGAATCTGGTCGGCGGTGATGGTGGGGAAGAGCACCGAGGCGGTCAGGATGGTGGACAGAGTGACCAGCACACCGACCACGGCCGAGGTGAAGGCGTTGGTCCTGCGGCCGTTGGTCCACGGGCCGAGCACCGCCCGGTCGTTGCACAGCAGCAGCAAGAACACCGTCGCCGAGGGCAGTAGCACTCCGGCCAGCACCTGGACGCCCTGGGTGATCAGGCCGAGCACTTTGTCGGAGGCCGTGAGGGAGATGACGGCGGCGAACACGATCAGCAGGGCGTAGACGCTGTAGAAGCCTTTGGCGCCTTTGACCGCGGTGCAGGGAGTGGTTGAGGCCGAACAGGTCACCGATGGCGTAGGCGGTGGACAGGGACACGGCGAACGCGCCGATGACGGCGGCGTCCAGCAATCCGATCGAGAACAGCACGCCCGCGCCGTGACCGGCGTAAGCGGCGACGCCGCGCGCCAGTCCGGCCTGGTCGGTGAAGTTCTGCGTCCTTGCTGTGGGCGAAGGCGGCGGCGGTGGCGCCCATCAGGGCCATCACGCCGACTATCACGATGACGTGCCGTGGCCGGAGGCGGTGTAGTGTCACCGGCCCTACCGGGCCGGCCCCATTGCGGCGTTGACCTCAGCGGACAGATCGGCCGTGTCACCGGCTCTGCCAGGCCAGTCCTCTTTCCGGCGCAGCCCGCAGGTTCGATGTTCCAACTCAAGCAGCATTCGTCTCTTGACCTGGTCGGCGGGTTGCGGGGTCGAAGCGTCCGTTGAGGCCGGCTTGTTTCACGAGACGGCCCCAGCGTTCCCGGCGCCCGAATTGTTCTGCGATCGACTTGCCGGTGGGCAGGTGACCCATCTGCGTCTGGTTGGCGAGGACCCACTGCCACGCCCGGTGCTGCAAGCACCCCGCCGCTGCCCCGCCTGTTCGTGGTGTCCGCTCGGCGGAGGTCTCCATCAAGGCTGGGCTCGCCGTCGTGTCGGGGTGCTCTGTCTGAAGCTCGTATGAGCCATCCGGCAGATCGCCCCCAACGGTATGAGCAGCGTCTACATCCGTATGAGCTGGGTAGGAAGCGCCTTCGATCATCGTCGTCGCTTCGTATGTGGGCTGGTCCGGAACGACGCCACCGATCACCGAATCGGTATGAGGTTCCTCTGAAGCACCCGGCAGGCATTGTGGACCAGCGTTCCTGACCTGGCGCATCAGCAGCTCATACGAGCCGATCAGAGCACAGGACGGCCAGGCTGCGATCAGCCGGCCGACCACCGAGGGTTCAGCGACCGCCACGTTCGCCGCCAAACCGGCGGTGCTCCCGATGAGCAGCAACGCCCAGGGCAGCAGCCCGCTCCGCCGACGGGATCGCGAATCCATGAGCAAGGACATGGATGAGGTAACGATCATTCCGTCTACCGAGATCGGAAGAAGCACGGCGGTCCATGGAGTCTCCTCGTACCGCCGCACCAGCAGATACATGTGCCGATACGACACGATCGCCGCGATCACGGCCAGCACGACCACACTCAGCGTCGTCGTCCACCGAATCACCCGGGCTCCGGCCCGCATCACCGCTCACCCGCCGACGAACGACTGCCGACCGGCGCCACGACACACCGCCGCGCTGCAGCACGGTTCTGAACCGCCCTGTACTCCCGCCATGACCAGGCGATCGTGCCGGGCTCTGCGGTGGATGAATGTTCTGGGTCGAGTGTGAACCGGCGATCAGCGCAGCCTCGGCCGCCGCCGACAGTTACGGAAAGTAGTGGCGATGAGAAGAACATGCAGGTGGCTCCCCTACAAGATCTGGGGAGGAACTGGAGACGGGGACTTCACCCAACGTCTCTGAACGTCCCTCAACTTCCTTGAACGGGGCCTCTGACCTGCACGTTTATGAAAAGACGCTGGTCAACTGAACCAACGGATTCCCTTGACACGGTAGAGGTCACTGGTTCAATCCCAGTATCGCCCACCACATTAATGCAGGTCAGGCCATGCGCCTGACCTGCATTTTGGTTTTCCATGCTAACGACCGGACCGAATCGGGAGCAGATCGGGAGCAGGGTGCTCCACGGGTGATCAGGACTACCCATTCGGTAGGTCGGGGTCAGTACTTTTCGTGGGTCGGGGTCACCGGGAGCAGTGCTCCCGGTGATACTCCCGGCCCTGCTCCCTCTCAGCACGAGATGGGTCGAGGTCACGACGATTACGCCCGGCAGGCGGTGAGGGCGGTCCATCGTTGCTGAAGCCGGTCCCCCAGCTTTAGCCGCATGGAATCGGTGACGTGGCTGTAGACGCCGGCGATGCCCGGCATCTGGTGCCCCATCCGCTCGTACTTGAGGGCATCTTCGATACCGAGTTCGTCCAGCATCGTTTTGTGGTGGTGGCGCAGGCCGTGGAAGACCTCCCCGGGCAGGATGGGCGGCCATTTGCGGGCGGTATCGCCGTCGCAGGCGGGCCGCCATAGGCGGCGGGCGAAGTTGGATCGCCGATGCCAGTGACCGTCCGGGGTGATGAACACCGAGCTCTGCCGACTGCTGGTGGAAGAGGTATCAGCATGATCCGGGTGCACTTGCCGACCAGGCGTAGGACTCGGTGGCCGTGTTCCTCGCCCAGGTCGTCGATGTCGGCGCTGGTGGCTTCCAAGATCCGCAGCCCGAGCAGTCCTAGCATCGCGACCAGCGCGAAGTCGTTGGGGTTGGCCGAGGCACGTGCGGCGGACAGGAGTGCCTCGAACTGCAGATGTGATAGTCCGAGCGTGGGCGATTCGGGTGGGACATTAGGGCGTCGGACATGGTCGGCGGGCGAGTGCTCGAGTATCCCGTCGATCACGCAGGTCCGGTAGAAGCCGACTACCACCGACAGCCGCCGGGACACGGTCGAGGGCCGGAACCGGCGGATCTCCCGCAGCCACCGCACGTACAACTCCACATGCGCGTGTCGCACCGCCAAGGGTGCCAGGTGCCGTTCGGCGCACCAGGCCAGGTAGATCCGCAGGTCCGACTCGGTGTGCATGCGTGAGTCACCCTTGTACCGCGCCAGGTAGGCGAGCGTCGCCAACCGCAGGACATTCCCACCGATGGTCCCGGCACCAGGCGTCGGGGCTGTTGAAGAATCGTTCGATCTACAACACCTCGCCCCGCCGGGCTTGGGAACGACCCCTCGCCGCTTGACACCAAACGGCATGGGGTGTCCGGTCTGCTTGGCTTCGCCCGGGACGCCGGTGGAGGCGAGGACCCGGCTTCCACCTCAACCAGCTCAGACACCTTCGGCGCGCAGTGCGGGCCATCCCCGCGCCGGAGCGCCCCCGCTGGAGGCATCTTGCTTGAACGAGGGGGAGACCTGGGCTGTCGGTTGATGCCAGGGCTGGGCGGGCAGCAGCCAGCCGAATCGCTCCGCGGGCCCAATCGGCCCCAGGAGTGATCCAGGTTAGGCCGCCCGGGTAGTCGGGGTAGGTACGAAACATACGAACTACGGCCAATCCCCCGATTCTGCAATCGACAGCTTGGGGGAGGCACTGATGGTGGGGCACCGACGGGCCAACAACGGGGCCGGCGCTGACCGCTCCCAAGAGATCCGATCAGAGGCGGGGTGCTCGCGACGGCGGTTCTTCGTGTACTCGGTGGCGGCGACGGCGCCGTTCTTCGCCGAGCGAGCGCTCGTCACATCCGGCAGGGCCGCGTCGGCATCGGCCGAGACGACGAATTTCGTCGTGCAGACGACGCCATCCTGGTACTTCATCCAGCGTGAGAACGGCTCGCAGGAGATGAAGTGGGGCCCGGTCGGGCGGGCTGTCCTCGACGGCCAACCCGGCGGCTATGGCGAGTTCGTCCCCAACGACCGAATGTACATCCATAACAGGGCCCGCCCACCCGCCATCGACCGCCGGACATGGCGACTCAAGCTCACCGGCGACGCGCTCACCCGCCCGCGCTCGTTCACCTACGACGAGCTGCTGGCGATGCCGTCCGTGACTGTGAAACGCACGATCGACTGCGGCGCCAACTGTGCCGCGTTCTTCCCTAAGCTGCCGCCCGGGGGAGCCGACGATCGCTGGCTCCCGGTCGGCTACACCCAATGGCACTTCGGTGCGGTGGGCGCCGCGGAGTGGACAGGGGTGCGGGTCAAGGACGTGCTCGCAGCGGCCGGTGTCGAGTCCCCGCTGGACGTGAAGTTCACCGGCCTGGATGTCATCTCAAACGAGAGCTTCCCCGGCGGGAAGATCCACTACTCCCAGGTCGCCCCCGCCGACAAGGTACTCAAGGACGACACCCTGCTGGTGTACCGCATGAACGGAGCCGACCTGCCCGTCGACCACGGTTACCCGCTCCGCCTGCTGTTGTCGGGGTGGGCCGCCGTCACCTACGTCAAGTGGCTCGGTGAGATCGAGGCGTCGAAGCACCCCATTCCGGCAACGGGTCTCCAGACGAGACATGTGCTCATCGGCCCTGCCTATCCCAAGCCGGCCCACCTGACCGTCGGCCCCGTCCGCAGCGCCATCGAGCACGACCCGGAGATCACGCTTGCTCCCGGCGACATCACCCTGCGCGGGCGGGCCTGGTCCGGGTCCGGCGCGATCGAAAGCGTCGACGTCTCCGTGGAGAAACTGGCCTCACCCGGGCGATGGGTCACCGAGATGCCATGGCGCAGGGCCACGCTGCTGAACACACCCGAACCACTCATGTGGGTGCGCTTCGAGGTGCCATGGAACGGCGTAAAACCAGGGCAGTACCGCGTAATGTCCCGCGCGAAGGACAAGGCCGGTAACGTCCAGCCTCGACCGGAGGACGTCGTGTGGAACCAGCACGGGCTCGGCTACAACGGGCACTACCCGCTGGACCTGATCGTGGTACCGGCCAGCGACATGCCCTGATCCCGCGCTTGGTCCACGTTTCGGTTAGCCAGCCGAGTTGCTACCCCGAACGGCCAGTAAGCCGCCCGATCGGCACGGCCGGAGGGACCGGCGCTCACGCCGCACGCCTGCAGGGCGTGCCGGAGCGGGCGGCCTGCGGCGCCGTCGCCTTGATCCACTACCGCTAAACGCACTCCGCGACCGCTTCACCTGCGGGCGAACAGCAGCCTTCCGCCAGGAGCGACCCACTTAACTTCGAAGAGCCTAAAAACTTGGCATGGGAAATCCGACAGAACCTTCCCTGACCACTACTGGCCGATCACGGACGCAGGGAAAGGTATTGAGAAGGAGTCGGCCCTGCCGGAACGGCTCTCGATCCAGTTCGAAACTTGGGTAGCTCGATTGGTGGACGGTATGCCATCCTATCAGTACGGCGACTTCCAGAATGAGATCTATATCAATGCATTGAATGGGATCGTCCCAAAATATCCTTTTGATTACCCGAGCCTGGAAAGGGCAGGCTCGGAGGTTCTTCCATGGTGGGTCCTTTCGTACCTCGCGGGAGGGACCGGCGATGAGCACACCCAGCGCGCTAATGTAGAGGCGTTCAAAAGATACGGGATTGTGCCTCGTATGCTGAACGGGGCCTATGAGCGGGATCTTTCCATCTCGCTTTTCGGTATCGATCTGCCAACGCCGGTGTTCATGTGTCCTATCGGTGTGATCGGGATCTGCGCCCAGGATTTCCATGGCGATGTCCAGATCGCCAAGGCGGCGGCGACGACCGGCGTGCCGATGGTGGCGTCCACGTTGATGATGGATCCGATGGAGGAGGTCGCGTCTCACTTCGGTGATACGCCGGGGTTCTTCCAGCTGTACACCCCGCGCGACCGCGACCTTGCGGCCAGCTTCGTCGCCCGCGCCGAACGAGCGGGGTTCAAGGCGATCGTCGTCACCCTTGACACATGGACGACCGGGTGGCGGCCTCGCGATCTGAACACCGGAAACCTTCCTGAGCTGCGCGGTTACTGTCTGGCGAACTACTTCAGCGACGACGTCTTTCTGCGCAGGCTGGACAAGTCGCCGAAGGAGGATTTGAACGCCGCCAGGCTGGAGTGGCTGAAGGTCTGGGGGAACTCGCTGCACTGGGAGGATCTCGACTGGCTGCGCTCCCTCACGAAGCTTCCTCTCCTGCTGAAGGGAATCGGCTCTCCCGATGACGTCCGGCGTGCACGGGATCAGGGCATAGACGGCATCTACTGTTCCAACCATGGCGGGCGCCAGGCCAACGGCGGAGTGCCTGCGCTCGACCTGCTCCCCGAGGTGGTCGAGGCGGCCGGGGACATGCCCGTCCTCTTCGACTCCGGCGTCCGTAGCGGGTCAGATGCGGCCAAGGCCCTCGCCATGGGGGCAACAGCTGTTGGTTTCGGCCGGCCCTACGCTTACGCTCTCGCCATCGGTGGGACTGACTGTGTGGCGCATTATCTTCGCTCGGCCCTCGCCGAACTCGATCTGCTGATGGCCATTGACGGGTATCCGACCATCAGCGATCTGGCCGCTGCGGGGATCCGCCGGGTATGACGTCGGGCAGGGGATGTGAGCTCCCCCTTTACCAGCCATATTGCAACGTCGCCAGTTGGCCAGTGGTGCAGGTCAGGGGAATTACCGCCTAAATCCGGCGATGGCGCAGGTGCAGGCGGTCGGCGCGACAGGAGCAGGCCTTAATTAACGAGGCAGGCGGGGCCGTGTCTCGCCGGGGTCCTACCCGGGTTGGGGTGGCCGCGCGTTGGCGTGGGCCACTCTGGATCCCCATTTGAGCAATTGGCGGCTGCAGTCGTCGTGCTGAATCTGGCATTCGATCAGTACCGGACCACCCTTGTGCTTGCGGGCTCTTTCGATGGCGGAGGCCAATTCCTCTCCCGTTGTCGCCCTGATGCCCAGGCCGTCACCGTCCTCCGCGTTCCAGGGATGGATGAGACCGGCGTAGTCCCAGTTCTTGATGTAGTTGTACGGGCCGTCGTGGATCTCGGACTCGACGACGTATCCGCGGTTGTTGACCAGGAAGATGAGGGTCTCCTGGCCGTGGCGGATGATGTTGGCCACCTCCTGGGCGGTCAGTTGGAAGGAGCCGTCGCCGATGACGGAGATCAGTCGCCTGTCGGGTTCCAGGCCCATCGCGCTCCGTCGTCGCCGGTGAGGCCAGTTCATCGCCCGGCTGAGGCCGTACCGGTCACATCCGGGCGCGGCCGGGAACGATTCGCACACGCTCCGTTTCCGACCGTGGCCAACTCGTAAGGTGACGTTGAGTCACTGACTAGATGATGATGACCGCCTTGAGGCTGGAGCCGGCGGATCAGACCGGGGGGCAGGCTCAACGGCGCTCACCCAAGGCGGCAAGGCCGGTGATGAGAATGTCGGCAAGAAGGCGGGATCGGCTGCCGTCCGGGTCGAGATCAGGGTCGAAGACGGTCACCTGCGCTCCGATTGCTCGCGGTGCGAGGGCCACGAGGAGATCGGTCAGTTCGGCGGCGCTGAGTCCGCCCGGGTCCGGGGCATCGACGGCGGGCATCACGCTCGCGGCCGGTTCAGTCGGTAGACGTCACTGGCCAGCAGGTAGTACTGGACGACCCCCTGTACTCGGCCCCGAAGGTCGCAACGATGGTGTAATCATTGTCGTTTATGATTTTGGTGCGGGATGCAGGTTTGCCGCGTCTCGTGTGGGGGGAGGATTTGTCTTTGACCTGTACAGTGCCAAAACTTATCGCTAGGCCGCTTACCTGGGCTTTCACCTGATCATCAGGCGGCTCTACGATACTCGTGGATCAGACCGCCGTATTGCGGCGCTCGATCACACCCGTGAGGTCGATCAGCCGATCGGTGTCGTACAGCGGAGGTCTTTGGCCTCGGGACTGGTGAGCACGGTGATCGTTGTAGTGCCGCTCGTAATCGGCCAGCACCTGCCGCAGGTGCCGCGCACCGTAGATCAGCAAGTGGTCGAGGCACTCACGCCGCAATGTGCCGACGAATCGTTCGGCGTAGGAGTTCGCACGAGGCGATCGTGGTGGTGTCTTGATGACCCGTATGCCGCTTCCGGTAAACACCTCGTCGAACGCCCTGGAGAACTTGCCGTCACGGTCTCTGATCAAAAAGGTGAACCGGTCGGCGCGCTCCCCCAGGTCCACCAGCAGGTTCCGTGCCTGCTGGGCCGTCCAGGCACCGGTCGGGTTGGCGGTTATGCCCAGGATGTGGATTCGGCGTGTCTGGATCTCCATGACGAAGAACACATACAGGCGCTTGAGGAACACGGTGTCGACGTTGGCGAAGTCGCATGCCAGCAATCCGGAGGCTTGGACGGTCAGGAACCGCCGCCAGGTCGGTGAGGCCCGCGGGGAGCGGGGCCCAGACCGGCCGCAGCCAGGATCCGGCGGATCGCGCCTTCGCCGATCCGGTGCCCGAGGCCGAGGAGTTCTCCCTGGATTCGCCGGTGGCCCCAGCGGGGATTCTCCCGGGCCAGCCGTACTACAAGGTCGCGGATCTCGGCGGGGATGGGCGGGCGCCCGGACCTGGCCGGGTAGGTCCAGTGCCGTTTGACCAGACGGCGGTGCCAGACCAAGAGTGTGGCGGGCGTCACGATCCGGTGACCGCGTAGCCAGGCCGGCAGCCCACGTGTGAGCGCGGCCAGGACCGCCCGGTCTGCCCAGTCCGGTCGCGGCCGACCGACCTGCCGCCGCAGCACCGAGACCTCATGGCGCAGCACCAAGATTTCCAGATCTTTGGACGCCTCGCTTCGAGCGAGCAACACGAACCAGCCGATCAGACGCACGAAGATCAAGTACATGAGTCGGGGGGACATGACCGCCCAGGCTAGACGCCCAGGTCAACCGCTCTGCACGAGTTCTGGCACGGCACACGCGCGTGGTCATCATCCCGGCTCTCGAACACCAGTCATATGAGACACCAAAAGATCGCTTGCGCGGGATGGTGCGGGGCAAGAAAGGGATGCGGTCGAGGGGTGTGGGATCCGCCCGTGCCACGGGTCGGCGTGGGCGCGGCGGTCGCAGCTGGACATGCTGCCGGCGACATACGCCAGCGCATTGCGAGCCCATTTATCGGTTGCGGTGTCGGGCAGGCTCTGCCGAGTTGCTTTTGCCTGGTCGGAATACTTGGGATTGCCCGTATACAGGAGGTCACAGTTTTCCGCTGGGGCATGGTTCGTGGCCGTCGAGTTCGACGGTTCCGATCGGGTTGCCACCGCCGAAGGCGTAGCGGTTGTCGGTGAAGGGATCGGTGGCGAGATCTTGGTCGTCGAGGGCGCCGTTGTAGGTCTCGCGGGGGGAGCGTGTTTCGTAGTGCTACCACGTGTGGTTTGGTCCGCGTTCGCCGCAGGTTCCATAGTAGATCATCGCGATGCGGCGCCGGGCGATGTCGGTACTACCTCGACGTACGAGCAACCATCCGCACGCCCGCGCGCGCTGGTCGACGCGCAGCCGGCCGTCGGCTCCGGCGCGAAGGAAAGTGTCATTCTGCCGCAAGGCATCTCAATAAGTGGATGGAATATTCCCAAACAGTGGATTCGTGTGGTTTTATCGCAGCACACCTGATGTGAGGAGCGGACGCCGTGCAGCCAACCGCTGAGTCAATCACTGCCCGGCTCGACCGGATGCCCTTGACGCGCTGGCACTGGACGCTGATCGTCATCGTGGGCCTCGGCACATTCTTCGACCTATACGAGGTGTTCCTTGGCGGCGTGCTCGGCGCCGTACTCACCGATCAGTGGCACCTAAGCACCAATGAGAAATCTCTGATCATCGCGTCCGCGTTCGCGGGAATGTTCGTCGGCGCAATCTGCTTCGGCATCGCCGCGGACCGGTTCGGCCGCCGCCGTATGTTCCTGGTCAACCTCGGGTTGTACTCTCTGTTCTCGCTGCTGACCGCGTTCGCCCCCAACCTGGACGTCTTCTTAGTGCTGCGTTTTCTCGGGGGCCTGGCGCTCGGTGCCGAACTCACCCTCGTCGACACCTACATCAGCGAGTTCGTACCTCGAAGCCGCCGCGGCCGTTCCGTCGCCTGGGCGTACACCATCGGTTTCGTTGGTGTCCCCGTCGCCGCCTTCCTCGGCGGCAGGTTCGTCGCCGACAAGCATCTGCTCATCGACGGCTGGCGTTGGCTACTGATCTTCGGTGCCCTCGGCGCCCTCATCGTGTGGATAGTGCGAAGCCGCCTGCCGGAGTCACCGCGCTGGCTGATCGACCATGGCCAAGCCGATGCGGCCGAGCAAATCGTGGCCGGCGTCGAAGCCACCGCCCGCGGCCCGCTGCCCGCACTCACCGCCGTATCTGCCGAACCGGTCAGGCACCTGACGATCGCGCAGATGTTCACCGAGGACTACCGCCGCCGTACCGTCATGCTCTGGCTCTTCCAGATCCTGCAAACCGTCGGCTACTACGGCTTCGGCTCCTTGGCGCCGGTGATACTGACCGCCAAGGGCTTCGGCGTCGTCACGTCCCTCGGCTATGCGGCGCTCAGTTTCCTCGGCTATCCGATCGGGTCGGCTTTGTCCATTCCGATCATCGAGCGCATCGAACGCAAATGGCTCATCGTCGGATCTGCGCTCGCGATGGGTGTCTGCGGGCTGGTCTTCGGCTACGCACCCGATCCCGCCCTCATCGTGACCGCAGGGTTCCTGCTCACCTGCACATCCAACATCTTCTCCAACGCGTTCCACACCTACCAGGCCGAAATCTTCCCGACCAGCATCCGCAGCAGTTCCATCAGCGTGGCCTACTCCCTGTCCCGCCTGACCTCGGCGGTGCTGCCGTTCATCGCCCTCAACCTGATCGACGATCTCGGCGCGGGCCTCGTTTTCACCGGGTCAGCGATCATCCTGGTGCTCCTCGCCCTGGACGTCGGCATCCTCGGCCCGCGCACCAACGGCCAAAGCCTCGAGGCCTCCGGCCGGCAGAGCGACGGTCAGTCAGCGACCGGGCCGGAGGCTGCCGGAGCCACATCATCCTGACAGCGGTTCTGCCGCCGGATCCCCCGCTCACCCGCTGGGGATCCGGCGGCCGGCGGTGCGTGCGGAACGCCACGAACGCACCGTCGAACGCATTCGCTGCCTGCTCACCGACCTCGGCGAGCCGACCAATGAACCGGGCGAGTTGCCGTGATATGGCTCCACCGCCAGACCTTGTCGCGGTCCGCCGCATATGCGGCAACGGACATGCATGGCCGGCTCAACCGAGCGGCATGCGGGCATGGTGCCATACACGCGACCAGGCTTGCGGGTTTACCTCGCGGTTAACTATCATGTCATATAGTGAACAAGCATCTCGCATCTTGAGACGCACATGCAGGTGCGGATCCCGCCGTCACGGAGGCGCGATGAAAAATCTGGAAATCTCCGCATTGTTCGCCGCTCTCGGCGACACCTATGACGAGGTGCGCCACCGTATGGTCCCCTGCTTCGACGACTTCTACGGCATGGCGGCCGAGCTCGCCGCACTTCGGCTCGGCCCCGCTCCACGGATCCTGGATCTGGGTGCCGGCACGGGAATGCTGTCGGCCGTGGTGGCCGGTTTGAGGTCTGACGCGCACTTCGTGCTGGTGGACGGTGCTTCGGAGTTGCTCGCCCAGGCCGAGCGACGCCTCGACGGCCGCTGCGCGTCCTGTACGACGATCACCCAGGACATGCGTGAACCGATCCCGGGCGGGCCATACGACGCCGTGGTGTCGGCGCTGGCCATCCACCACCTGGAGGACTCCGACAAACACGATCTGTTCAAGCGGGTTCATCACGTCCTGAAACCGGGCGGGGTTTTCGTCAACGCCGAGCAGGTGGCCGGCACGACCGAACGCGTCCAGAAGCTCGACCACTCGCTCTGGCTGGAGCGGGCACGGGCCGCCGGGGCGACAGAGGCCGACCTGGAAGCCGCCCACCGCCGGATGGAGCACGATCGGCCGACGACCGTCGGAACCCAGCTGGAGTGGCTGTCGGAGATCGGGTTCCAGGACGCGGACTGCTTCTACAAGAACTACTTCTTCGCCGTCTTCGCCGGCTGGCGGTCGTGACGCTCAACGCCCTGCCCGACCGGGCGGTCGGCACCTGCCCCGGCTGATGACGCCGCCCTGCCCGGGACTGATCCCCACCAGCCCAAGGCAGGACCGCACCGCTGCGGAGCAGTTGGCCGTAGCGGCCGGATGGCGGGAAGCACAGTCGAGACGACGTCCTCCGTCGTACCGAGCCCGCGCTCCCCCTGGTCAGCGCCTGATCATCGCCTTTGAGCGCATCAGGAATTCTCCGAGATATCCGTCGTGCGGAATTCCCGGCTCCAACCACAGCGTCGGGTTGTTCCCGACATAGACGTTGCCGATGCTCGGCTCGCCCAGCAGCCGGTCGACCAGTTCATCGTCGGGTGCGCTCACGGTGAGCACAAGTGTGCGCCTCAGCGGCTCGATGCCGGCCGAACGCGACCACGGAGCCACCCAGACACAAGGGAACCCGAACTCGACCGCGGTCTGCGGGGCATCCGGCCGGTCCACCTGGATCACGGCAGGGCGCAGGACGGCGCTGCCATCACCGAGTTCGTCCACCACGCCGGAACCTCCGAGCCACGGCACGCAGCCCTTCGCGTGACGAAGCAGATGCCGTTCGATCCTGCGCGCCACGTCTACCGGCTGCACGGGAAGCACGGCCTTGTCATGCTCAGGTGGCAGGCTGGGGGCATCACCCAGGCGCTCGGCGACCGCCCTGGCCACCGGTCCCGGATCCCCTTCGACGAAAACCGCCGAAATGTTGTGGCAGGCCATCCCCGCATGCCCGCCGACCGACTCCACGACGGTGTCCAGGTACGAGTGCCAGTGATCCGCCGCGGTCAGCAGGATCTTGGACCGGCCGGGCCCCTGGGGGAGGACCGTCGGATCCGCAGCGTACTTGGCGACGACGTCGGCGCTGCCGTAGACCATCGAAAGGTCCGCGGCACGAATGATCTCGTCGGCCACGGCGTGGTCGGTCGGCAGTAGGACCACGTGGTCGTCCCCGAACCCGGCCTCCCGCAGGGCGGTGATCAGCCGATGTGCGGTGAAGGGCTCGCGCCGTGAGGGGCGTACGACCACCCGATAGCCGAGGGCGAGTGCCTCCAGCCACGGTGCGTGCACGCCGGGGTGATTGCCGGCGGCATGCACCGCGAACACCTCGCCACGGCGTACCCACACCGCGCGGCCGTCGCGAGTGGCGGGATCGCGCCAGTCGCCGACCGAGCCGGCCGGGCGGGCGCTATGCGCGCTGGTGCCGGCCATTGTCGCGCTGTACGCGAGCGCGCGGACCGCGCCGCGGACCACCGAGATGGGCATGCCCGAGACCCGGCTGACGGCCCGTTGGTACTCCTCGACCGTCAGGCCCGCGACGACGCCGCCCACGAAGGCTTCCGCGGCGGCGGTCAGCGCGGCCGTTCGCCGGTCGGCCGGAAGCGGTTCGGCCCGGCCCAACGCGGCCACGCTACGCGAGACGAAGAGCGGTGGCACCAGGCTGAGCTCGGCGATCGGCGCGCCCGCCACGTCGGTGACGGTCAGCCGGTTACGCGACCGGTACGGGCCGCCGGGGCCCAGTGCGTCGAGCGCGATCAGGTCCGGCATCAGTACACCCCCTCGATTACGGTCTCGTCGTCGAAGACGGCGACCGGAGTGACGTCCGCGACCGAGTCGCCGAGCTGGCCCGGCAGCGGCTCGACACGGGTGGCCTCATCCCGTTCGAGATTGTTCGGCATGAACATCGCCTTGCTGATGTGGTTCATCACGACCTGTCCGCGCTCGCCGTACGGCACCACATCGCGGGTGCCCGGCCGCACCACCGAGAAGGAGATGTACGGGGAGAAGGGGTCGAAGACGCAGGGGTCGTCGACGGACTGGCCCAACCGGTCGAGGGTCACGCAGAGCACCATCGTGCTTCCGTAGGCCCCGAACAGCTCGGCCTCCGGGAACAGCTCGGTGCGCAGCAGGTACCTGGTGTCCGCGTCCATGTGTGTGCCGGCCCAGTAGATGACCCCCACCTTCTGGTTGACCAGGTCGACGAGACGGTCGTCGCGCGCCAGCCGCGCGAGCAGCGGCGGAGTGATGACCAGGACGCCGACGTCCTGCGTCTCCAACAGGTGCCTGCCCTGTTCGACGAGGTGGTCGGCGTACTGGTCGGCATGCTCGTCGTGGCCGCCCGCGATGCATCGCTTGACCCACCGCGGATCCATGTCGATGTTGAATATGGCACCGCCGCGCATCCGCGCCAGTCCCGCGGTGTAATGGCCGAAGGCGTGCGGGCCCGTGGGCACCATGTTGACGTAGTTGACGCCGCGCGCGAAGCCACGCTGGTCCATGTTCCGGCTCACCCAGGTCGTGTAGCGTTCGAGCCAGTCTGCGAGGCAGACCACCCGCTTCGGCGCTCCGGTGGTGCCGCCGCTTTCGAACACCCCCACCACGTCCGCGCGGTCCCCGTACCCGCGCGGAATCAACTCCTCGACGCGGACCTCGCGCAGTTCGTTGACGACGTTGGGAAACAACGTAAGGTCGCCGAAGCTCCGTACGTCCGTACGCGGGTCGAAGTCCAGCGTCTTCGCCTTCTCCAGCCAGAACGGACTCCCGGTATCAGGGCCGAAGTGCCACTGCATGGCGGCCTCGATGAGCTCCTTGCCCTCCGGCTGCTCGTCCATGGGCAGGTCGAGCACGGGATGGTCGAACGACATCTGAGATCTCCTGTTCGGTGTCAGTGCCCGACTACGGCGTTGCTGAGAGTGCCGATCTCCTCGATCGACACGGACACCACATCTCCGTGGCGTACCGTGCCGTTTCCCGACGGTGTGCCGGTGAGGATCACGTCGCCCGGCAGCAGGGTCATGATCGAACTGACGTATGCGACGAGGTCGGCGATACCGCGCGTCATGGACGCGGTGGAGTCCGTCTGCCGCACGGAGTCGTTGACCGTCGTGGTGATCCGCAGGTCGCTAGCATCGATCCCGGTCGACACCCACGGGCCCAACGGGCTGAAGGTGTCGAAGCTCTTCGCCTGCGTCCAACTGGAGGTCTGCCGACCGAGGTCGCGCGCCGTGACGTCGTTGGCGCAGGTGTAACCCCAGATCACCGATCCGGTATCGGCGGCGGGTACGCGTCGGCAGCGCCGGCCGATGACGACCGCGAGTTCGCCCTCGAAGACGACGTCCCCGCACTCAGGTGGCAGGGTGATCCGTCCGCCGGGCCCGATCACCGCGCTCGGCGGTTTCAGGAAGATCAACGCCGTGCCGTCGCTGTCGGCGGCCGGGCTCTCCCGCGCGTGGTCGGCGTAGTTGCGGCCGATGACGACGACCTTGGTGGGCACCACCGGCGCGAGCAGTTCGGTCTCGGCGAGCGGCATCTCGCGACCGGTACGCACGGGTGCGCCAAAGGGCGCACCGTCGATCTCGGCGACGACCTCGGAGCCTGGTGGCCCCTCCACCAGACCGTGACCGGTCGTCCCGTCCGGAAAGATGACACGAGCGATGCGCATGGGGCCTGCCCTTCGGAGGACCTGAGTGATCAGGAGGAGGCTGGGTCCGACCGGCCATGCCGCGCCTGCCAGCGCGCGATGACGTCGGGATTGCACACGTACCGCGGCAGGCGGCCCGCAAGAATGGCGGTCACGTTGTCCACTGCGGCCGGTGCCAGCGAATCGAACATCTCCCTGGTGTGCCCGATGACGTGGTCGGTACCGATGACCGTGTTGACGCCGCGCAGCGGATGGTCCGGAGGCGGCGGCTCCTGTAAATAGGTGTCGATCGCAGCCCCGGCGAGGTGGCCTTCGCCGAGCACGCGGGCCAGCGCTTCCTCGTCGACGATGCCCCCACGCGCGGTGTTGATCAGCACGCTGCCCGGTTTCATGGCCGCCAGCTCCGGAGCTCCGATCATTCCCCGGGTTTGATCGGTCGCGGGCACATGGACGCTGACCACGTCGCTCTCGGCGAGCAGCTCACCCAACCCCACGAACCGCACCTGCGGCCAGCGGACCGGGTCCGGCCGTCGGGTGTGCACACGGATCTCGGCGAGATCCCAGCCCGCCAGTCGACGTACAACCGCCTGCGCGGTCCGGCCGAAGCCGACAAGACCGAGCGTGCGGCCGGCCAGCATCCGGCTGGTGATCGAACGGGGCGGGCGCCGGGCCGCCATGCGGGCGAACCGCCGCTGCTTGTCGGGCAGTTCCAGCAGGAGCGCCACGGCCAGCATCACCACGGCTTCGGCCATGCTGTCCGCGTTCTGGGGAGTGGCCCCGTTCGCGACGATGATCCCCAGCTCGGTGGCCGCGTCGAGATCACATGAGTCGCATCCGATGGATCCGAAGACGACCCCGCGCAGACGGGGCGCGGCGGCGAGCACCGGACGTGGCAGCAGCGTCCGCGAGCTGACGAGGATGGCCCCGGCCCGCCCGAAGTAGTGGTCCCACTCGTGCGGTGCGTACAGCGTCCGCGCGGGCGGCGGTTGCGCGGGCCCGCGGACGACGTCGATGCCCTGGCCACGCAGTTCCTCGGCCGCGCAGTCCAGGATCTCGCCGAGCACGTGATCGCTGCCCACGAACACACAAGGATCGCCCTGCCGCATCGGCTCGTGCCTCCCGCCCGGACGTCACCGCACACCGGCGGACGCCGGATCGGTCTGCCAGCCGTTGAAGTAGGGGATACGAGGTGCGGTGGCTCGGACCGCGTCGAGATTCGCCGCAAGCTCCGTCAATGTGTCCCAGGTGCCGTCGACGAACCGAGTGCGCAGGGACTCGTTGATCTGGATCGGGTATCGGCGCTCACCGATCACCAGGAGCCGTTCCACCAGGTCCAGTCGGGCGAGGCAGTGCGGGTCGGAGTCGGCGACGGCGCGCGCCTCGGCGGCATCGGCCGAATTGAGGCTCACGCACGGCAGCCCGATGCTCGCGCAGTTGCCGTGGAAGATCTCGCCGAAGCTCTCCCCCACCACTGCGGACAACCCCCAGCGTTTCAGAGCCTGGGGGGCGTGCTCACGGGAGGAGCCGCATCCGAAGTTCGCGGCTGTCAGCAGGATCGACGCGTTCTGGCGGGCCGGGTCGTCGAAAGGATGTGTGCGGCCGGCCGCGGTCATCTGCTTGCGGTCGTCCTCGAACACGTGCCTGCCAAGGTCGGTGAAGGTGAGGTGCTTGAGGAACCGAGCCGGGATGATCCGATCGGTGTCGATGTCCTGACCTGCGAGCACCACGGTCGTACCGCTGATCTCACGGATGCCTGTCGGCGCGACGGACACAGGGTCTCCTTCAGCTGGTCGGTGGGACGGATGCGGAATTCTCAATGTCGAAGACCTCGCGGGGGTCCGCGACGTACCCGCGGACCGCCGCGGCCGCGACTGACAGCGGCGACATGATCAGGGTCCGGCCCGTCGGCGATCCCTGGCGGCCCTTGAAATTGCGATTCGACGACGATGCGCATATCTCCTCGCCGACGAGCTTGTCGGTGTTCATCGCCAGGCACATCGAGCACCCGGCATGCCGGAACTCGATGCCGGCGCGCTCGAGCACGTCACGGACGCCGAGCCGGATGAGCCGCTCGCGAACGCGGGCCGAACCTGGCACCGCGAGTGCCCGCACGCCGGCGGCCACCCGCAGCCCGGTGCGCTGCAACACCTCTGCCACCGCGACGAAGTCGGACTCACGGCCGTTGGTGCAGGAGCCGAGGAACGCGACGTCCACCGGGGTACCGAGCAGCGGCCGGCCCGGCTCGAGCCTCATGTACTCCAGGGCCTCGGTCAGCGCGGCGGCCTCGTCCGGGGCGGCATCCGCGGGCGTGGGCACCGTCCCGTCGACCGGAATGGACTGCCCGAGGTTGATCCCCCACGTCACCATCGGCGGGATCGCGGACCCGTCCAGCACCACGTCGTCGTCGAAGCGGGCGTCCGGGTCCGAGGCGATCGAGCGCCACCAGCGGAGCGCCCTGTCCCACTCGGCGCCGGTCGGCGCGTGCGGCCGGCCCCGCAGATAGTCGATGGTGGTGTCGTCGGGGTTCACGTAGCCGCAGCGGGCGCCTGCCTCGACCGCCATGTTGCACAGCGTCATCCGCTCCTCCATCGACAAGGCCTCGACGACAGGACCGGCGAACTCGTACGCGTAGCCGACCCCTCCCTTGGGGCCGAGCCGGTTGATGATGTGCAGGATGACGTCCTTGGCCGTGACACCAGGGGCAAGCCGCCCCTCGATGCGAATGCGCCGTACCTTGAGCCGGTTCAGCACGACGGTCTGCGTGGCGAGCACATCGCGCACCTGCGAGGTACCGATCCCGAACGCCAGCGCGCCGAACGCACCGTGCGTGGAGGTGTGCGAATCCCCGCACACGATGGTCATCCCCGGCTGCGTCATGCCGAGTTCGGGTCCTAAGACGTGGACGATGCCGTGTTCGCCCCGTGCCGGGGACAGAAAACGCAGGCCGAAGTCCTCGGTGTTGCGTTCGAGGCGAGTGAGCATGGCTTCGCCGAGCGGGTCGGCGAAGGGGCGGCTGATGTCGTCGGTGGGGATGACATGGTCGGCCGTCGCCACCGTCAGCTCGGGGAAGGCGACCCCCATGGACCGCTCCCGCAGCATGGCGAACGCCTGCGGGCTGGTGGCCTCGTGGATCAGATGAAGCCCCACGAACAGCTGATAGCGGCCATCGCCGAGATCACGGACGACGTGGAGGTCGAAAACCTTGTCATACAGCGTTGCGGTCATGGCACCTCTCGATCAGTGGTGTGCTGCTGTGGTCCGGGCAGGCGCGAGGGATCCGGCCGTCACTCCCCCATCCACGACCAGCGTCTGCCCGGTGACGTAGCTCGCGCCCTGACCGGCCAGCCATACCGCCGCCTCGGCGACCTCGATCGGGGCGGCGACCCTGCCCAGCGGCGCGCGGCGCCCCCGCTCGGCGATGGCCTCGGCGCTGCCGTAGAGCTGCCGCAGCAGTTCGGTGTCGGTTGATCCAGGGCTGACGGCGTTCACCCGGATGCCGTCGCCGGCGTACTGGAGGGCGGCCGACTTGGTCAGGCCGAGCACGGCGTGCTTCGTCGCGGCGTACAGCGGGCTGTGCGAGTGGCCGATGTGCCCCGAGACCGAGGCGCAGTTCACGATGGAGCCGCCCCCGGTCCTGCGCATCGCGGCGATCTGGAAGCGCAGGCAGTTCCAGATTCCCCGCAGGTTGATGTTGACCACCTCGTCGAAATTGGTGTCGGTGTCCAGGTGCAGCGGGCCGAAGGCGCCGAACGTGCCGGCGTTGTTGACCGCGGCGTCAAGCCGACCGAACCGATCGACCACCCGGTCGACGCACGTGCGCACCGCCTCGGCGTCGACGACGTCGCAGGGCACGGCCATCACGCGATCCGGAGCGAACTCGGCCGCGACGGCGTGCAGCGGGCCCGGTCTCCGGCCGACGAGGACGACATGGGCGCCGCGCTCGGCGAGTAACCGAGCCGTCGCCCTGCCGATTCCGCTGCCCGCGCCAGTGATGATCGCCACGCTCCCGGCCAGACCGTCTTCCACGTGTCCTCCTCAGATGTGCAGCCCGCCGTTGACGTCGATGACGGCACCGGTCGTGTAGCCGGCTTCCTCGCCGCACAGGTGGCAGACGATGGCGGCCGCCTCGGTGACCGTGCCGGGACGCCCGACCGGGATGCGGGCGAGCACTGACTGCCGCCACTGTTCGGGGCGCTCCCGCCACGCCTCGGCGACGCGATCGGTGCCGATCACGCCATGTGCGACGGCGTTCACCGTGATCCCCATCGGACCGAACTCGTAGGCGCACTGTTTGGTGAGTCCGATCACCGCGGCCTTCGCGGCGACGTAGGCGGCGTTACTGACGTGGGTGTACGTCCGCCCGGCGACCGAGGCGAAGTTGACGATCCGACCCCATCCGCGTTCGGCCATTGTGGGCGCGCACAACCGCGTCATCGTGAACGCGGTGGTCAGGTTGTATGTCACCGCCATGTGCAGGTCCGCCTCGGTCAGTTCGGCGAAGGGGATGGCGCGGGTGTCGCCGCCGACGCCGTTGACCAACACGTCCGGGCGGTCCGGAGCCGGCAGCGAACGCAGCGCGTCCTCGACCGCGGGCGCGTCGGTGACGTCGAGGACCAGCGGGTCGGCCACCAGCGCGTCCTCGACCGCTCGGCCGGTCCGAGCCAGCCCGTACGGGTCGCGGTCCACCAGCAGCAGACGCATGCCGCGCTCGGCAAGCCCGTGCGCCACCGCGGCGCAGATGCCCGAACCGCAGCCGGTGACCAGTGCGATCCGTCGCGAGTCGGTCATGACGCCGCCCGCCAACTCCCGTCGCCCGCGCACCACTGCGCGCGCGGCCGGGCGATGCCGAGCAATGCCGGGGTTGGGGTGATCCCGGTGCCTGGGCCGGTCAGCGGCGCGGCCAGGTGACGTGTCCGGTCGACCGCGAACGCGGGCTCGGTCAGCGGTTCCAGGAACCACTCGTCCCCGCGTCCGGCCTCGACCGCCCGCCAGCCGGTCAGGCTCGTGGCCAGCGCGCGGCCGACCGCCCACAGCGGCCCGATCTCCGCGACCTGGACTCCGAGCTGGCGTTCGATGTCAAGGGCGTCCGCACATGCCGCCAGCCGGACGGACGGGATGATCCCGCCGCATTTGGAGACGCGGATGTTGACGTGGGTCGCCGCGCCCGCGTCGGCCGCGCGCCGCAGATCGTCCTCGCCACCGCAGGACTCGTCGAGCATGACCGGCACCCCGGCCCGGCACAGCCGGGCCATGCCCGCCCAGTCGCGCGCAGACGTTGGTTCCTCGATCCAGGCCACCCCGAGTTCGGCGAGCCGTGAGGCGGCTCGGTCCGCCTGGTCGGCTCTCCACGCGCCGTTGACGTCTACGGAGACCGATGTCTCCGCAGTCAGGTGGGACATCGCCTGGGCGACCCGCTTCACGGCATCGTCCACATCCCGGCCCACCTTCACCTTGACGTGGCGTAACGCGGCACGGGACGGCTCGGGCAGCCGGCCCAGGGTGACCGTGACGTCGCGCGACAGGTCGATCACAAGGCTGACCGGCACCGGCTCCGGCGGCCGCCAGCTCGGCGCCGCGGCCATTCGGACCGCATCGGACATCAGGCGGCCGGCGACCCGGCACGCCGCGTCCAGCACAGCGGTCTCCCACGCGGCCGCCGCCGCCGGCGCCGGGTACCGGCCACCGAACACCATGGGCAGATCGATGGACGCGAGTGAGTCGACCACCGTGTCCACCGACCGCCAATCCACGGCGTCCGCGAGTATGTCCGGGGCCGCCGTGACCAACGCGTCGACGGCCGAGTCCAGCGTTTCGCCCGTCACGTAGGGACGAGGGGCGCCCTCGCCCCACCCTCGATGGCCGCTCGCCAGTGTCAACTCCACGAGGACGGATGCGGAGTGCGTCCGCGTGTGCGACGCGTGGTCGAAGCCGACCGCCAGCGGCGCGGCGACGGTGAGGACGCGGATCGATTCGATCACGACGTGGGCTCCGGCCGGTCAGCCTCGGCGGTCACGAGAGTGATGAGCCAGTCCCAGTACGCGGTGCGAGCTTCGGAGAACTCGATGTAGTGCCGGTCGATATCGAACTGACGCATGTCGATCGGGAAGGTGCTCAGCGATCGCAGAACAGCCTCGGCGGCGTCCAGGTCGATGATCGGGTCCCGTACCGCTCGGACGAGCGCGACCGGCAGCGGATCCGGGTGCGCGCCGGTCATGTAGCAGTCCTCCAGCTCGACCAGCGTGGCGAGGGTGGACGCGGTGACCTGGCGCAGCATGAGGTGGTCGTTCGCCATGAAGGCGCTGTAGCGGGTCATCGATGTGTAGTCGGCGTCGTCCAACGACAGCGGTCGCCGCTGCTCGCCCGCGCTGTTCCGCAGCTCGCGCAGGGCTTCCGGGGAATGCCGCCGGCGCTGCTGGCCGAGCGCCGGGGCGCAGAACACCAGTCGACGCAGGGTCGGCAAGCGAGACGTCGCCCATAGTGCGGCGAGAACACTGCCGCCGAGCGACTGTCCCAGTGCGACGAGCGGTCGTCGCGCCGCGACGGCCGCCACCTGACCGAGCGCCCGCTCGTAGTCGTCGAGCACCTGCCAGGCCGAACGCAGGTGGCCACGCGGTCCACCGCTGCGTCCCGACCCCCGCCGGTCGAGGGCGTAGACGTCGACACCGCCATCTGCCAGCCACGGACCGGTCTCGAACAGCCATCCGGCGTGGCTCTGGATGCCGTGGATGTAGAACAGCACGGCCTGGTTTCCCGGACGGGTCCACCGGTGCAGCGCCAGCTCCACGTCGTCGCCGGCCGTGAGGATGGTGACGTCGTGTGCCGAACCGCCAATCTGCTCGCCATCACTCGGCGGCGAGAAGACGGTCGAGGTCAAGGTAGTCACCCGCCTCCCAGCCCCTGATCATCGCGTCCGAGACGAGCTGCGCGAACTCTCGGCGGCCTGGCAGCGGCCGGCCCGACGCGACGATCAGGTCTCGCGCCCGGATCCACTGGCGGCGCCAGTCCTCGGCATCGGACTGGGTACGTTCGGGATGCGCGCGGTCGTACACGACGATGTTCGGGAACCAGGGCCGGTCGGTTGGCTGGTCGGCCGGGAAATAGCGGAAGTCGAGGCTCCACCGTACGCGGGGCGAGATGTTCGATGTGGACCCGTGTGGAGTCCGCTTGTGCAGGAGGACCACATCGCCTTTGTGGACGGGAAGGGACACGGCAGCATCCTCCAGACGGGCAGTGGTCGCGTCGTCCATCGGCCAGGGCAGCAACGTCGTGTTCTGGTGCGCACCGGGTACGACCTTGAGACACCCGTGCGTCTCGTCCACGTCGCCCGTCGGAATCCAGCACGTGACCAGCGACGTGTCATCGGACTGCGGAATCTGGGTCATCGCGTCCTGGTGCCACATTGTCGGCGCGTGCATGGTCTCGCCTACGCGGCCACGGAAACCGCCGTCCGCAGACACGACGGGCAGCTTCAGGCGGCAGTGCTGGTTGGGGCTCGCCTTGATCGCGTCGCCGAGCAACGGCCTCAGCGGGTCGAGCACCTTCGGGTTCGACAGCAGCCCGAGCACGGCCGGTCCGGTGTGCAGCTCGGCGTCGGGCCGCATGAACGTGAAGGGCATGTGCGGGAGAGTTAGGTCCAGCTCGGCCAGCAGGGACGGGTCGAAGCCGTCGAGGCGGGACAGTCCGATCAGGTGCTCCTCGAACGGTAGCGCCATGAGTTCCTCACCACCCTTGAACCGTCCCTGCGTACGCCAGACGCGGGCACGCGACCGCAGCGCCTCGGCGTACTCGGCGCGGACCGGAGCGAGATCGGACTCATCGAGCACGCCGCGCAGCACGGCGTAGCCCTCCTCGGCGAACCGCGAGAGGCTGGTTTCGTTGGTCATGGTGACTTCTCCGGGTTAGGCGCCGGCCATGAGGCAGACGGAACCGGTCGGTGACGGGAGGATCTGGCCGAGGCTTTCCAGGGTGTCCAACAGGGCGCTGTCCTTCTGGATCCAGTGGTGCTTGAGCTGTGCCGTCGCCGTCCCCTGCCGGGCGCGTGTCTGGTCGACCCGGCCGAAGGCGTGATGTCTGAGCCAGGTGACCCGGATCGGGCGCAGGCGGCCGGTCCGGCGCTTCTCGGCGTACTCGATGTTGAGCTCGCTCAGCTCGCGGTCGACGCGGTCGGCGAGCCGCCCGGCGGACAGGTGGGCCACGGCCGAGGTCCGTTCCATCGCGATCGTGTAACCCGGCGGCGTGTCCCACACCGGGACGCAGGAGAACACCGGACAGTCCGGCCAGCTCTCGCCGAGCGAGCGATGAACGGCTCCGACAACGTCGGCCTCGGTCAGCTTCTCGCCGGTGAACGAGCTCTGGAAGCCTGCCCGGCCGAGGAACTCCAGCCGCGGCACGCGCCCCACCCAACCGATCGGGCGGTACACATCGCCAACGTCGTACCGGTACAGGCCGTTGGCCTGACTCATCACCAGCCGGTAGGTCGCACCGAGTTCCAGCTGGGCGAAATCCAGGGTGGACGCATCCGACGGGATCGCGCCCCCATCGTCCGCGGTCCACGGCACGAACTCGTAGATCCCCTGGTTGATCGCGAGCGGGCCGGATGACGGATGGGTGTCGACCGGCAGCGTCACCACACCCTCGGTGCCGGTCGCGCTGAACGGGATCAGTGGCACGTCGGGCACCAGCCGTTCGACCCAGGACCGGTACAGACGCGCGGACGCGGAGTTCCAGCAGACGAGCAGCGACAGCCGCGGCCACAGGTCGGTCAGGCGCAGGGTGCCGTCCCCGAACCGCATGGCCGCGTGTAGTCTCCTCGCCAGCTCCGGGCTCGCGGGTGCCAGCGGGTGGGCCCTGCCGTTCAGTCCGCCGTCGTGGATGTCGCGCATGAGCCGGTCGGCCGATCGGCCCAGGTGCTCGGCCAAGGAAACGATCTTTGATGGGTTGACGGAGACGACGAGCCGGACGTCGCGGCCGGCCAGCAGCCGCAGCTTCGTGTAAAGCCGGTCGAAGTAGTCGCCCTGCCCGGTCTCATCGACCGACCACGGCGCGTCGTACCAGGACGGCGTCCAGTCTCCCGAACCCACTGAGGCCGGCCGCTGACTGATGCCGTACACGGGATACCCGCGGACGGTGGACGTGACCGCCGTCCGCTCCCATGACAGGTCCAGGACGTTTTCTTCGTCGAGTCGGGTAAGGCCGAGCAGCTTGAAATAGAGGCCCCACTGGGCGTAGAGCGCCGGCCCCCGGTAACGCACTCGCCAATGTCGCGTGGTGGGGACGAGCTTGGGTTTCCCGGATGTTCCGGAGGTGCGCAGAAACGCGTACGGCGGACTACGAGTCAGTACCGCTTCCTCGCCGTCGAGTTCCCTGTCGATGTACGGTTCCAATGCCTGGTAGGGGCGAATGGGAACCGCGTCGCGCCAGCTCGATAAGTCCCGCACCGTGGATAAGCCGTGCTCGTCGGCGAACCGCGTTTCCCTTGTCTCGGAAAGAAGGTCTGCCAGCACCGCTTCGATGACCGGAGACGGCTCCGAACACGCCATAATCTGCCTGTCCAGTGCCACTCTGGCCTGCCGAATCAGCACCACACTTCCTCCTGAACATAACATGACCGACCTCGCGGCGACCTACCCGGCCATGGCGGCAAACCGTACAAATAATTTTAGGTTCGAAGCCCCAAGAAAGCGCTCTGAGACAACGGTGTTTCACCTAATATTCGGGGCGTCACATCCGCGATCTGTCGACATCCGCGGACAATAGATAAGTTTATAGATCTTGGTGCCATCGCTCACGATCACATGGCCCTTATGTACTGAGAGAGACGCGTCTGGATGCGGCCGATTGATTTCTCCGCTTTCGCATGTAAGCTAGTCCGACCAACCGCAACCGCCATCCCACGACGCACCAGTCGACCACAGTCACACGTGCGCCATGGCCTCTTTTGAGAGAGTCAATAATCAAGCGAACTCACATTAACTCCAGCAACCGGCTCATTGTCAAGGCCCTCGGTACAGGCGGCACCACGCAGCGCCAAGTGATCATTTGCCACTAGTACTCCAGTGACACTTCACGATCATGGTTCTTGGCTGCGCGGTCTTCGCTGGTAGTGGCTCAGCCGGACGCGTTGCTGGTGGTGCCGGCGCCATGGGGACCAGCCCATGACGTGGGCGATCGTGTGGGCAGGCCGGGTGGTCAAGGCGTTCAGCTCTGACAGGGCCAACCAGCGTCGCCCACGCGGCTGCTCCCCCATCCATGATCGCGTGCTCCCACCCGGAACGGGGAGCACGCGAGCGCACGCCATTCCCGAACGGTCCTTAACCGGCGCCACCTGCGCCGTTGACGACACCGACCTACGACATCTCGAAAAACCGCAGGTCAGCCATTGATCGGGACGACATTGACACGGTAGAGGTCACTGGTTCAATCCCAGTATCGCCCACCACATCAATGCAGGCCAGGCGCATGGCCTGGCCTGCATTGTGGTTTCTGCCGCTAACGATCGGACCGAATCGGGAGCAGATCGGGAGCAGGGTGCTCCACGGCTGATCGGGACTACCCATTCGGTAGGCCGGCGTCGGTGCTTTTCGTGGGTCGGGGTCACCGGGAGCAGTGCTCCCGGTGATGTTCCCGGCCCTGCTCCGCCTCGGCACGAGATGGGCCGAGGTCACGACGGTTGCGCCTGGCGAGTGGTCAGGGTGGTCCAGCGTTGCTGGAGCCGCGGCGTCGGGATACTTGGTCTCCCAGCCGGCCACCACCCGGCCGTGCTGGGCGTGGACCTCATCGGCGCCCGGCTGGTCGAAGATGGTCCGCACCACGGTCGCCACCCATGGCTGGGCGGACTTGGGCACCTTGGTCAGCAGATTCCGCAGGTAGTGCGTGCGGCAGCGCTGCCAGGCCGCCCAGGCAGCGTCGTGCCGATCGCCTCGACCAGCCCACGGTGGGCATCGCAGATGACCAGTGGCACCCCCGTCAGGCCGCGGGCGACCAGGCCACGCAGGAACGCCAGCCAGCCGGCGCCGTCCTCGGCCGAGGTGACCTCGATGCCGAGGATCTCCCGGTGCCCGTCGGCGTGGGAGGCCACCCCTGCGCGCCTGCGACCCCTGACGCGCGGGGGCGGCCTCCTGGCGGCGACTTCTTCGGGCGTCAGCCCGGTGACCCGCTGATCTCGGGTGATCACTGCGCGAGACCGGGCTCCCACCACGGGTCACGGTCGACGATCACGGCATCGACGCGCCACCACCCACGACCTCGTAAGTTGCGAGCTGAATCGCGGATTCAGCTCGACTTCCTGGTCGCCGAGTCCACTTTGTGCTGGTTCACAGTGCGACCACGATTTTGCCGTGAACATGCCTCTCGGCCTGCATCGTCACGGCTTCGCGAATCTGCTCGACCGGGAAGGTCGCCGCGATCGGCACCGTGATCTCGCCAGAATGGATCGCGTCGGCGATCCGTTCCAGGGCGCCCGGACCCGCATCGAGGGCGCCCGTCTTGCGTACACCGGGCGGCGGGGCGGGGCCGTCGGCCACGACGGAGATCCGCTCGGGTGCCACGCCGAGCTTGAGCGCGGTCTCGGCCGCCTCCCTTCCGAACAGGTCGGTGGCGGCGGTGATCCCCTCGGGCGCCAGGGCCCGCACCCGGTCCGCCAGGCCAGGGCCGTACGCCACGGGTTCGGCGCCGAGCCCGCGCAGGAATCCGAACGTGCGCTCGGAGGCGGTGCCGAGCACCCGGGCACCCGCAAGCTTCGCCAGCTGCACGGCGAAGACGCCCACGCCACCCGCCGCCCCACCGATCAGGACGGTGTCCCCGGTGCGGAGCCCGATCGCGGCGAGCGCGGCGGAGGCCGTCAGACCGGCCACCGGAAGCGTGGCCGCCACCTCGTCGCCGATGCCCTCCGGGGTGTGCCACAGCGTTTCCGCAGGTGTCTTGACCAGCACGAAATCGGCGACGGACCGGCCAATCGCAGCCCCGTACACCCGGTCGCCGGTCGCGAATCCCGTGGCTTCGGTGCCCACCTCGTCCACCACTCCAGCGAAGTCGCTGCCGAACCCGGCCGGCAAGGTGATGCCGAACCGCGCCGCCATGTCGGGCTGTGTGGTGATTTGCCAATCCATCGGATTCAGCCCGGCGGCCGTGACCCGGACGCGAACCTCGTCCGGTGCGGCGTGCGGCTCGGGCATCTCCTGCAGTTCGAGTACTTCGGGACCGCCAAATCGCCGGTAACGGACAGCTTTACTCATCGGTGACCCCTCCTGGCCAGTGATGGGACTTGGTCTTATCGATCGTACACACTGATGGGACTAAGTCCCGTACACTGCTCCCATGGCTCGCTGGCAACCCGACGCACCAGGACGACTCGCCGCCGCCGCCCTCGACCTCTTCGAGGAGCACGGCTACGAGAACACGACCGTGATCGAGATCGCGGGGCGCGCGGGGCTCACCAAGAGCACGTTCTTCCGGTACTTCCCGGACAAGCGCGAGGTGCTCTTCGGCAGGGGCACGGTGACCGATCTGCTCGTCGAAGGGATCGCCTCGGCGCCGCCGGCGGCCGGGCCGCTCGACGCGGTGGCGGACGCTCTCGATGCGCTCGGCCGGACGTTCTTCACCGACGACCGCCGCGAGTTCAGCGCCCGGCGCCAGGCCGTGCTGAACGCCAATACGGAACTACGTGAGCGCGAAGCCCTGAAAAGGATCGACCTCACCGCCTCGACGATCGAGGCCCTCAACCGCCGCGGAGTCCCGAGCCTGACCGCGCGCGTGGCCGCGAGCCTGGGCATGCTCGTCTGGGAGATCGCCTACGATCAGTGGATCGACACCAACAACAGCGAGGGCTTCGGCCCGCTGGCACGACAAGCGCTTGCCGAAGTACGCGCGGCCGCAGCCGTGCGCTAGTTGTACCGCCCAGGGAGGTTGGTCAACCTGGTGATAGGTGATTTGCCGCCGGTTGCGGTGTGGGGTCGGTGGTAGCTGATGCTGATGGCCAAGTCCCGGCGCAGGAAGGCCGAGAACGTCCGCCGCTGCTTCAAGCCCTCGCCGGAGGTCATCGCCGAGATGACCGGCCTCCTCGCACCTGGTGACGACCGGCGCCGAACTCCACCGGCCGGCCGTGCTGTCCGTCGCCGATACGGCAGTGCCGCACCGCACTGGGCCCTGGATCTGATCTGCACCCCCTTCGGGATGCCGATCCTGTGGGCGCCGCCGGCCCGAGACTCGGCGAACGCGAGGTCCTGGTGCTCATGTGCCCCGGGGCACGGGGCACGGGGCACGGGGCACGGGGCACTATCCACTCAGCCGACGTTGAACGCCTTGTCGACGGTCAGCGTGTCCTCGTACAGGCGCATACGGACGATCCGGTTGTCCTCGACCATCAGGTGCAGGGCGGCCGGTGTGGTGAACTCCTTACCCGTGGCCACGACGGTGTGCGTCCAGACCGCCAGCAGTACCACGTCACCACCGTCGACGATGATGCGCTCCAGCACGACCTTGCTCTTGCCGGGCGCGAAGTGCGGCCACATCGTGGTGAAGTACGGCGCGACCTCCTCCCGGCGGGTACGGCGCCCGGTCCAGGGCAGCGCGTCACTGCCGGGGACGTACCAGTCGATCTCCTCGGCGAACAGTTCCTGGATGCCGTCGGGGTCCTGCCTGCCGAGGCGCTCCACGAACTCCTCGGCCACGGTTCGCGAGGTCTGAGTATCTGTTGCCATCGTCCTTGTCCTTTGTCTTTTCGTTCGTATGAGGTGTGCCGGTCGGGCCTCAGCCCTGGAACAGGAAGTGCTTGCCGCTCGGCGGCCCGCCGGGCTGCATGAGCACCCCGCCTTTGCGCAGCGCGCCAGGCCGGCCGGCGCGAACCCGAATGCGGTCAGCAGCCGTGTGAAGGGGCCTGGCGCACTCGTCGTCACCGACGAGGAAGACGACCTGGTTGCCGTCCTCGTGGCGGGGATCGGGCTGCCGCATCGACCGCCCGGTAGTGGACCACGCTCTTCATGACTCACTCCTTTCGTGTCGAAGCCGTTGCCCTGACGACGGTCGCGAGTACGCGGCTCTCGGTTTGCGGTCTCGGCGACGAGGCGGTCGAGGTCGCCGAGATCCGCGGCATCACCCTGGACGGCGATGCCGCGGGCGCCGACCTGCGCGACGGCGGCGTCCAGCGCCGCCTTGCGGCGCCCGGCCAGGTAGACGGTCGCGCCCTCGGCGGCGAAACGGCGGGCGATCGCCAGGCCGATGCCGCTGGAGGCGCCGGCGACAAGGGCGGTCTTATCGTCCAGCCGTCCCATGAGATACTCCACTTCGAAATGTAACTATTTTGGCTACATCCGCAGGGCGCGGAATGCGGCCCCCTCGATCAGGGAAGTCGACAATCCGAGATCAGGCGGCTTTCAAGACGTCCCGCAGCACGTCCTCCAGCGTGGTCTTGGCCAGCTCCCTGCGCAGGGCGGCCTCCACATCGTCGTACACGGCGGTCATCGCCGGTCCGATGCCGCGGCCCACGACGCACTCGGAGTCCGGTGCCGCGCGGTGCAGGGCGAAGACCGGTCCCGGTTCGATCGCCCGGTAGACGTCGAGCAGGGTGATCGCCGCCAGGTCCCGCGCGAGCATCCAGCCCGCCCCCGCCCCCCGCCGTGACTCGGCCAGGCCGGCCTTGCTCAACTGGGCCAGCAGGCGGCGGATCACCACCGGATTGGTGTTGACGCTCGTCGCGATCTGCTCGGAGGTGGCGACCTCGTGACCACGCCGCTGATATAGCCCAATCCACGTCAGGGCATGCGCCGCGATGGTCAGTCTGCTGTTGGCGCCCACGTCGGACTCCATCTCCCTCGCCCCTCGACCCTGATCGTAACGATAGTTGTTACAACAGCATGCGGCAAATCTACGGACCCGGCCGGAGCGGCCTCGTCGGCCCGCCTGGCGCGTGCGCCCGGCCTTCTTCACCCATGGCGGGACGGGCTCCCGGCTCGCATTCCCACCCCATGCGGTCGAGCACGCCGCTGCGGGCGCCACCCGCACCGGCGGCGAGATACCGGCCATGCCGCAGGGGCCTGAACAGGTCCGGCAGCAACTCGGGGCGATAGTTCACGACGTAGACGGTTTGCGTGACGATGTGCGCCCGGCCGGAACCGGCGGCGAGCACGGCGCCAGATCGTGGACGATCTGGCGCATCTGCGTCAGGTGACCGTCGCGACCAGCGCGCCTTGGGCGTCCCACGCGACCTGGCCCGGAAGGAGAACGAGATCGGTACCGCGAGTGAGCACGGCGGGCGTGACGGCACCTGGCACGCTGCGCACACCGCTGGGGGTGAGATGCTCGGTCGTGCTCACGTGGTCACCGCCGCCTGCCGAGGCGCCCCGGCCCACGTCCGCAGTGCTGATTCCCGGGCGGCGACGTCCGGTGTTTCGTGTCGGCGACGCACCCATGCGACGTGACCGTCAGGCCGGACGAGCACTTCGACGAGATCTCCGGCCGCGGAGGGCGGGTCACCGGCCACGACCTCCACGCGGTCACCCCAGCCGGCCGCGACCGCGGCGGCCCCTTCCTGGGCGCCGGTGAAGTCGAGGTAGGCGAACCGCCCGGTTTGAAGCAGCTCCGAAACTCGCAGCCGGCGGCCGTCCGTGGCGGTGGACGGGATATCGGGCATCCGCGCGCCGACGAGCGGGTCGTCGTCCGAGGACGGGTAGGACGTCCCGAGCGCGGAGACGAGAGCGGCCAGGTGGCTGTTGACCTCCGGGATCTGCAACAGGTCATTCATCAGCTCCCGCAGCGCGGTCACCGGTTGCTGGTAGTCCGGTAGCAGGGTGAGTTCCAGCAGCAGTGTCTGGGCCTGGGTGTTGGCGGTGACCGTTCGTCCGACGGCGTGCCGTTCGGTGTGGTATCTGTCGAGCAGGCCGGCCGGAGCCCAGCCGTTGATCTCGGCGGCGAGTTTCCAGCCCAGGTTCATCGCGTCCTGGAGACCGGTGTTCAGTCCTTGGCCGGCCGCCGGGAAGTGGATGTGGGCGGCATCGCCCGCCAGCAGGACACGGCCTACCCGGTAGGCCTCGGCCAGCCGAGTCGCGTTACCGAAGCGGGACAGCCATCGTGGTTCGGCGATGCCGAACGACGAGCCCGCCATCCGGACCAAGGCGTCACGGAATTCCTCGAACGTGACCGGCTCCGACGCGGGGACCCGCATCCGCAGAGGATCGGTGACGACGAGACGGGTGGCCCCGCTTTCCAGCGGCACGATGAGCACTGGCGCGTCCTCACCCACAGCGGCGATGGCGTCGTGGTCGATGTCCATGAAGTCGCCGAGCATCGAGGTCATCGTGGCGTCCGTACCGGGAAACCCGATGCCCGCAATGTCCCGGACACGACTGCGCCCGCCATCGCATCCCACGACATATGCGGCGCGCAGCCCCGACTCGCCACCTGGCGCACGAACCGTCACCTCGACTCCATCCTCGTCCTGCGCCACCGCCAAGAGCTCGTGCCCGTAGGAGATCTCGACACCGAGTTCGCGAACTCGTTCCTCCAGCACCCGCTCGACGCGGGCCTGCTCGAGGAACAGGCAGTAGCCGTGCCGGGTCCGCAGGGCGGAGAAATCCAGCCGCTGGGGCAGACCCGCGAAATGCCAGCCGGGGACGGTGCGCCCCAGCTCCAGGAAACGGTCCGCGATCCCGCGCAGGTCCATGATCTCGATACTGCGCGGGTGCAAGGTCAGGGCACGAGACTCCTGATGCCTGGCGAGCCGGCGCTCGAGTACCCGCACCCGTACCCCCGCCAAGGCCAACTCGCTTGCCAGCAGCAGGCCGGTCGGGCCTGCACCGCTGATCACCACGTCGGCATCCACGACGCCTCCTGAATTTCCGAACAACGTTCATTTAATCTGTGAGAGCAGTGTCCGGCCAGGAAGCCCATCTGTCAAACCCGGTGCTAGTCTGCGGTTCGTATGGCAGAACACACGGCCGCTCGCCCCCGCGGACGCCCGCCCCGCGCCGACAGAGAGCAAGTCGTCCATGCCGCCCTCCGCCTGCTTGGCGAGGTGGGCCTCGACGCGCTCACTATGCGCAGACTCGCTGACGCCCTCGGCGTGCAGGCCGGCACCCTCTACGGCTACTTCCCGACCAAACGCGCCCTGCTCACGGCAATGGCCGAGGCGATGATGAGCGGCTGCCAGGATGCCGGCGAGAACGCGGCCACACCACGCGAGCAGGTGCTGGCACTCGCGCGCGGCCTGCGGACGGCGCTACTTGCTCACCGCGACGGCGCCCGGGTGTACGCGGGCACCCACGCCGTCGGACCGAACACGCTCGGCTTCTCTGACACCCTCATCGGGGCGCTACGCCAGGCGGGCGTTAATGCAGCAGCCGCGGTTCAGACCGCATTGCTGATCGTCCACTTCACCACCGGACACGTGCTCGAAGAGCAGGCCGCGACCGGCTCCGACCCGGAACTGCTAACCGAAATCGACGACTTGCACCAGGCGATCTCGCACGGCGAATACCCTCAGCTCACCGAAACCCACAAAAAGCTGACTGGCACCGACTTCACCCAACTCTACGAACGGGGCCTGCAACTCCTCACCAGCGACGTGCCGTAGCAACTGTCTGTGACCTCGCGGGGTCCGTCGCTCGTTCGATCTGGAGTTCCGGGCCGGAGCGGTGCGTATGGTGTAGGAGACTGATACGAGCTGCCGGCTTGGCCTGGGCGACCGCGGGCTCACCCCAGCCCAGCACTTTGGGTGCCTCTGCCAGCGATGTCATCAGCCGGCGGTACGTCCGGCCGTTGTCTGGGTCGGGTTGGCGTTGTTCGAACGCGCCGATCAGCCCGACCATCCGGACCTGGGCGTAAGGCTCGCGGTACGACCGGTGGACCTCCTGATACCCCAGGTAGACCGCGTCGCTGACGACGACCTGGTTCTCCTCGAACGCCTCCCGCACCAGGGTGTCCACCAGGTCGGCGTCGAACGATTCGGGCGTGCCGCCTGGCAGGTTGAACTTCCCCTGATCGTCCTGGATCAAGACGCGGCCGGTGTTCGGGCAGATCAGATACCCGTAGACCTGGGTGATCTCCAGTCCTTCTGCGACGGGGGCCTCGTGCCAGAAGTACTTCGCGGCGGCGTCGGGAGTCATTCCCCGCACGTTAGCCAGCAGCGGGCCGGGCCGTCCGCTGAACGCGCCGTGCGGCAGCAAGCGGCCAAGCCCAGCGCCACTCGACGTTCATAGCGCCGCTCGACGCCGACTCGGCAACGTCCCGGCCGCCCGACGTCCTGAATGCCCAGACCTACGAGACAGCGGACATTCAAGAGGATCATCCGCCGGCAAGGCGCCGCTCACCAAGGCCTGCACGTCGGGCGGAACCTGCCAGTAGGAGCTCGCCGGAAGAGCCGTCCTGTCGCTTCGCGTCCCCTTTACACGCCTCCAGTACATCGGCCACCAGCACCGACTGGTATGCGCCTGAGCACCTGCGTTGGCGAATTCGGCTCCCTGATGCCGCCGTGTCCTCCAGCGCTGCCTGGATTTTCACCGTGGAGACGGCCGCAGCAGGAGCGGGCTAAGGTCGACAGGAGGCCTCCTCGTGCGGATATCCTCGGGTGTCAATGGGCTCGCTCGTACTCTTCGACGACCGTCGCCGGGATACGACCGCGTTCGCTGACCTCGATCCCATGAGCCTTCGCCCACGCGCGGATGTCCGCGCTGCGCTGGCGGCGGCTGGAAGCGGCACGGCCTCGATGACGCCGGACCCCACCGCCACCGGCCCGCCGTCCGTGCTCTATGAACGGCGACAGGCGATCACGCATGCTGGCGCGGAAGGCCTTCGGGCTGTCATCTGGCGATGCTGCGATGGTGCTGACCGGCATCGCCCACGGCCACTTGCTCCAGCACGTCGACGTGCTGGAGCACCCACTCGCCCCGACCTCGACGTCTGGGATGAGGTCGTCGAGATCACCATGACCATCACCGGCCGGACACCTGACCATCTACGACCCCGCACTCCCCGAAAGCGCCACCCCTTACGCTGCTGGCTGCGATGCAGCCAGCGCGAGGTCGGCAGCTACAACGGCGGGGGCGGCAGCGGAGTGGCCGCAGCCAGCGCGGGTGCCGGGCAGGCGGGCGGCCCGCTCGGCGGTGATGGGAGCTGACGAGCCTACTCTGTGGTTTTATCCAGTCGTCCGGCCAAGCCGGCCTGCTTGATCAGCCGTCCCCAGCGTTCGCTGCGCCCGAACTCGCGGGCTATTGCCCTCCCCGGCGGCAACTCGCCTTCGGGCGTCCGGCCCACCTCCAAGCCTGCTTTTGGAGCACCGAATCGCCTCGGCCGCCTCTTGCTTGCGAACGCCGACGGCCAGCGCCGTCGATGCGCCCAGGCGCAGGACATTCTGAAGGACCTATGAGGCCAAACGCTCTATCCATATGCGACTCCTCTGAGCCGTCAGGAGCGACCGAAGCGGTGGTAAAGGATTTCTCCGAAGGCACCGTCGTCGCGCCGGGAGGCATATGAGGCTCCTGAGAATCGGCAGGTGTCCCAGCGGACGTCGTATGAGGCAGGTATGAGGCAGGGCCCTCGGACCCCGTCTCCCGCGGACTGGCATGCCTGATCTGCCGCATCAGCAGCTCATACGATCCGATGAGAGCACAGCTCGGCCATCCGGCGATCAGTCGGCCGACCGCCGAAGGCTCAGCAACGGCGACGTTCGCGGCCAGGCTTGCGGCACTACCGATGATGAGCAGCGTCCACGGCAGTTACCCCGCTGCGCCTGCCACGGCGAGAGTCCAACAGCAAAGACATCGACGAGACCGCGATCATCCGTCGACCGACACCGGAAGCAGCGCCGCAGTCCACGACGTCTCCCCATACCGCCGGACCAGCAGATACGTGTGCTTGTACGACACCACCGCCGCAACCGCGGCGAGCACGAGGACGCTGGCGATCGTCGTCCACCGGATCGCTCGCTCTGCGCTGGAAGGCCCCTCAGCCACGGCGACCTCCCCCACGGGGAGTCCCTGGCAGGGATACGCTCGCCCACCATATCAATGCAGGTCAGGCCGTGTGCCTGACCTGCATTTTGGTTTAGTTATGGCACCGTACACGGTCAGCATGTCGCCGTCGCGGACATGGGACGGCGCGGGCGGTCTCCACGCCCCCGCCGACCTTTTCAGAACGCCCTCTAGCGGTTCAGGAGTCGTCGCGTAGGACGGCGGCGACAGGCCCCGGTCGGTCTCGATCCCCGCCAGCACCTCGACGTCGTCGGCCTCCTGCCCGGCCGCCTCACCCACGATCGCATGCAGCCGGACCATGCCGGCCACGCCCTCGGGCAACCATGCCTTGGCCAGCCGCCCGCCCGCGCCGTTCATCACCTCCACATCGTGGTGGTCTTCGGCCCAGTCATCCCCAACGAACGACCGCAACGGCCCTCCCGTTCTCAATGCCGATCACCTGCAGCAGCCGGCGGGAGAACCATCAGTGACCCGATCAAGCAGTGCTCACACCGGCCGACCGGCGGGCACGACATCCGAACCGGCGACGGACCCCAGGATGACGGGGCCGCCTCCACTGGCGTGTCTGAGCCGGTCAACCGCGCATGACCGGAGTGCCCTCCGGGGTTGACCTGCGCACCTGAGCAGGACCCGAGAACTATTTGCATATTCGCGCAACAAGGTGCAGAATTGGCCTCGGTTCGGCGTCTGCGGGGAAGGGAGGCAGCCATGAGTGGCGATCCGCATAGTCCCGGCTGTCTCGCGAGTCACCGTTGACGTCGTCATTGCCGAGTTGATTCGGTCTCACCTGCGTCGTGAGCCCTCACCGCCGCGCGTCGCCGCCTCGGTGGGAACGGTGTACCCGCGAGCTGCCCTCGCTGTGTTCCTGATCTGGTGATCGAGGGGGTTCGTGATGAATGTGCCGCGCCTGGTGCCGGGGCGGGCGTCACTGAGTACGCGGGTGGTCCGCCGGATGGCGGAGTTCTCCTGGGTGGATGTGGTAGTCGCCGTGGCGGTGCTGGTCGGGCTGTACGTGGTGGTACGGGTCGGCGGCGGGACGACGGTGTCGTTCGTTCCGTCGAAGGTGAGCGGCATCGATACCGATCCCGCGCGCCTGCCGTACTACGCGGCCCGGAGCCTGCTGCGGATGTTCGCGGCGCTGGGACTGTCCTTGGCCTTCACGCTGGTCTGGGCGTACGCGGCGGCGCATTCACGGCGGCTGGAGCGCGTACTGATTCCCGCGCTGGACATTCTGCAGTCGGTGCCGATCTTGGGCTTCTTGACGATTCTGGTGACCGGTTTCATCGCGCTGTTCCCGCATTCTCTGTTCGGGCTGGAGTGCGCGTCGGTGTTCGCGATTTTCACCTCCCAGGCGTGGAACATGACGTTCGCGTTCTACCACTCGTTGATCACGGTGCCACGTGAGCTGGATGAACTGTCGCGCAGCATGGGTTTTTCGCGGTGGATGCGGTTCTGGAAGATCGAGTTGCCCTCCGGCGCGATCAACCTGGTGTGGAACGGGATGATGAGCTTCGGCGGCGGCTGGTTCTTCCTGGTGGCCTCTGAGCTGATCAGCGTGTCCAACCGCCACTACGTCCTGCCCGGTGTCGGCTCCTACGCCGGTACGGCGATCGCCACCGGTGACCTGAGCCGAGTGGGATGGGCGATCGCGACGATGGCGGTCATGGTGATCGGAGTGAACTTCTTGTTCTGGCGGCCCCTGGTGGCCTGGGCCGAGCGGTTCAAGGTCGAGCAGTCGGAGGCCGTCCACGTGCAGCGCTCGCTCGTGCTCGACTTCCTGCGCCGCTCACACTGGCCGCGCGCCCTCGGCCGTGTCATGGCCCCGCTGCGGGAGGCCGCGAATCGGGCGGGGCGCGTCTTCGGAGTCGATGACCGGCCCCTGCAGGAGCACCCCCTGCGCCGGCGCGCCGGAGACCTGGCCTTCGCGCTCGTGGTGTGCGGGCTGACCGGCTGGGGCCTGCTGGATCTGCTGGGTTACCTGCGCGACCGTACCGGGCTGAGTGTTTTCACTCAGCCGCTGCTCCTCGGGTTGGCCACTCTCATACGGGTCGTCGTGTTGGTGGCGGCGGCCACGCTCGTGTGGGTGCCGATCGGCGTGAAGATCGGCTTCTCCCCTCGACTGACGCGGATCGCCCAGCCGGTGGTACAGATCCTGGCCAGTTTCCCCGCCAACTTCCTGTTCCCGCTCGCCACCTGGTTCTTCCTCAAGACCGGCCTGAGCTTGAACATCGGCGGGATCCTGCTCATGGCACTGGGCGCCCAGTGGTACATCCTGTTCAACACCATCGCCGGCGCCATGGCGATCCCCACCGACCTGCGCGAGGCAATGGACGACCTGGGCGTGAGGGGCTGGCGGCGCTGGCGCCGCCTGATCATCCCCGGCATCTTCCCCGCCTACGTCACCGGCGGCATAACCGCTTCCGGCGGAGCCTGGAACGCCTCCATCGTGGCGGAGATCGTCACCTTCGGCGGCACGACACTGACCGCCACGGGGCTGGGCGCCTACATCGCCCACGCCACCGAACACGGCGACTACCCCAAGATCCTCGCCGGAATCGCCGTGATGTCCCTGTACGTCGTCGGGCTGAACCGCCTCGTCTGGCGGCGGCTGTACCGGCTCGCCGAGAACCGATACTCGTTGTGAGGGCGTGGAGGCCGAAGACGATGACCACGACCATCGGAACCCGCACCGGCGCCGAACTCCTGTCAGTGCATGGGCTGACCAAGAGCTACGCCGGCGCCGACGGCGAACTGCCCGTCCTGGCCGGCATCGACGTGACGATCCATGAGGGCGAGATCGTCGCTCTGCTGGGCAAGAGCGGGTCGGGCAAGTCCACGCTGCTGCGCTGCCTGGCGGGTCTGATCCCGCCGAGCTCGGGCACGGTCAGCTATCGCGGGGACCCGCTGAAGGGTGCGAACCCCGGCACCGCGATGGTGTTCCAGACCTTCGCGCTGCTGCCCTGGCTCACGGTGCAGCAGAACGTCGAGGTCGGCCTGGAAGCACGCGGCATCGGCGCGGCGCGGCGCCGCCAGGCGGCGCTGAAGGCGATCGATCTCATCGGCCTGGACGGGTTCGAATCGGCCTATCCCAAGGAGCTGTCCGGCGGGATGCGCCAGCGCGTCGGGTTCGCCCGCGCCCTGGTCGTCGAACCCGACGTGTTGCTGATGGACGAGCCGTTCTCCGCCCTGGACGTGCTGACCGCGGAGAACCTGCGCGGTGAGCTGCTGGAACTGTGGGACTCCGGGGAGTTCCCCACCAAGGCGATCGTCGTGGTCACCCACAACATCGAAGAGGCCGTGCTGATGGCCGACCGCGTCATCGTGCTCGGCTCTCGCCCCTACGGCACCATTCGTGCCAGCTACGACATCACCCTGGACCGCCCCCGCGACCGCGACTCACGCCAGTTCACCGCGCTCATCAACGAGATCTACCGCACCATGACCGGTCGTGGCGAACAGGCCGCCCCGCTCCCGCCGCACGGCGTCGAGACCGCACGTCCCCGGCCCACGCTCGCCGACTCCCCACTCCCCGCCGCCTCGGTGGACGGCCTGGCCGGGCTGGCCGAGATCCTGCAGCGCCATGACGGCCACCTCGACATCGCAGCCCTCGCCGACGAGCTCGGTCTCGAAGTCGACGACCTGCTTCCCCTCGTCGACGCCCTGGAACTGCTCGGGTTCGCCACCCTGGACGGCGGCCACGTCGCCCTCTCCGACGAAGGGCTGGCGTTCTCGGCCGCCGACGTGCAGGACTCCAAGAAGATCTTCGCCGCCGCGGCGCTCGAGGTCCCCTTGGTCCGGCTCATCACCACCAGCCTGGAGAAGAGCGTCGACGGCGGCCTGCGATACGGGTTCTTCCGCGACCTGCTCGCCCACCACTACACCAGCGAACAGGTCACCGCCCAGTTGGAGGTCGCCACCGACTGGGGCCGCTACGCCGAGCTGTACTCCTACGACGCCAACCACGAGGAGTACATGCTCGACCCTTCCCGCGCCACGAGCCTCGACCACGACGACGAACCCGGAATGTCCACCGCCTGAACGGCCGCACGAAACCCCGCGGAGGGGGCTACGCGAAGGAGGGCACCGATGGCTCAACGACTCTCGGCAGGTCCTCGCCGAACGTTTCGCTGTGGCGATGCACGCAATCGGACCGGCGGTCCGTACCCGAGCCGAGCGGCGGCCGCTCCCATGGCCACCGGTCGGTACGTCCGGCATCGTCGTCGGCGGGTTCGGCTGTCGCTCACGGCGGCCGGCCTGTTGGTGAGCAATGCCGCGATCCTGCTCGCGGAGCCTGCGCTCACTCCCCTGGCCCTGGACATGACGGCACTGGTCGCCGTCAGGATCGCCATGAGCTGGACTCGCCCGGCGGGCCGACGCGCCCACCCGGCCCCTTGCCCCCACCGTCCGGTCGGGTAGCGCTAGCCGGCCGACGAGGCCGGGCCGGGACGGGTGCGGGCCGGCGGTCAGGCTTGCAACGTGCTCTGGATGAGCCTCAGCCCGATGTCCAGCCCGATCTGCGCCAGGATCCCGGCCCCGCAGGCCCCCACGATCGCGACCGCGACCGGCTCAAGGAACGGAAGCAGGGATCGCAGCGCGTCGGCCAGACCCGTGGACAGGGCGAGCTGGGGAATGCTGATCGTTATCGTCATGATGGACCTCCCGTCCGCGCCGACGAGACGGCGCAACGCGCACCCGTCGGGACCGGGCGAGCCGGTCCCAGCGCGACGGTCAGCCCGCGAGCCGCAGGCCGCGCGTGCCGGGTGCAGCGGAATCCGGTCGATGATCACTGCTTGCATCGGGACTCATTCCGCTCACCTCCTCGCGGTCATGGCCCAGTGGACCTGCGGCTTCGCCTCCATTAGACCCCGCGGCCGACATATCGTCAACTTATTGCGCAAGTAAGCAATCAAAACCCGCCGTCGGCGCGTCCGCGCGACCGATCGGGCGGTGGCTTCGCGGTCTTCAGGTCGTCGTCGTGCTCCCGGGTCGGCAGCACACCACGCACGCGCCGCTGTTCGGATTGATCGCATGCGCCTTGGGGGTCGCTTCGCGCCTCGTATCGCTCATGGCAGGCGTGCGAACCATGCCAGCGAAAGAACACCGCCGGTCAGCGCGAACACGAGCGCGACAGCGAAGTAGCGTGAGGCCGACTCCCGGCGTTCGGTGCGAAATCCGAGCGAGCTGCCGATGTGCTTGTAGACCTGAGACAACTCCGATCCGGCCTCGGCCTCGTACGCCTTGCCGCCGGTACCCTCGGCGAGATTGCGCAGGGTGGTCTTGCTGGGCGGCACAGGTATCGTCTCTCCACCGATGGTCACGGTGCCGTACGAGGTTCCGAACGCGATGGTCGACACCGGGATCTTCGCCGCCTTCGCCGCGGCGGCCGCCTCGATCGTGGAACGCCCGCTGGTGTTGTCACCGTCGGACATCAGCACGATGTGGCCGGGCGGCGGCCCTTGCCTCCCGCGCGCGTCGAAGGACCGGATGGACTGCAGGGCGGTGAACACCGCCTCACCGATCGCCGTGCTCGGGCACAGGCGAAGACCATCGATCCCATGCGCGACGGCATCGCGATCGATGGTCGGAGCGACGACCGCGGAGGCATTGCCGCAGAATCCGATCAGACCCACGTTGAACCGGACCGGCAGGCTCCATACGAACTTCTTCGCCTGCGCCTTGGCCGCCTCGACGCGGCTCGGCGCCACATCGGTCGCCTTCATCGACAAGGAGACATCGATCGCCACGATGATCGTGGCGCGTTCACGCGGAACCCTCACCCGCCGCGCCGGCCGCGCGAACCCGACCAACAGCACCGCGATCGTCGCCAGGAAGAACGCCGCCGTCACATGCCGTCGCCACCCGGGGCGGCGCGGCGCGATCTGGGCCAGCAACGCCAGGTTGGTGAACCGTACCGCGTATCTCTTCCGGCGCCTCTGCATCAGCAGATAGGCGGCGACCATGACGGGAACCAACAGCAGCCACCACAGCCGCTCCGGAGAGAGAAACGTCACGGGAGCCACCCGAGACGCCATCCGGGAACGACGCCTTGCCGCGAGGTGGTCATCGCCGGTGCCGCCCTGGGTCGCTACGGTCGGCGGCGGCATCACCTCTCATCACGACTCCGTCACCCGATACGCCCCCGTGCCCCGGTCCCCGGATCTGTGCTTACGCCGGTGCCGGACCCCGCGCGATGATCGGTACCGGCACGACGGCTCCCACCTGTGCGGGCACCGCCACCCCCCGAGGCCCTTGCCCTTCCTGTGGCGGGTCGACCTGACCGGTGATGTACCCGGTCAGCAGCCCCGCACCCTCCAGCAGGTCGCGAACCTGCGAGTTCGCCGCCCTGTAGAAGATTCGTGTTCCGTCCCGGCGCGAGCTCACCAGACCGGCCGCACGCAACTTCGCCAGATGCTGCGACACCGCGGCCACATGCGCCCCCACCAGTTCCGAAAGCTGGCCGACCGCTCGCTCCTCTTCGGCCACCGCCCACAAGATCTGAAACCGCGTCGGGTCGGCGACCGCCTTCAGGACCGAGACGATCGCGTCAACGCTGACCACTGGTGACTCAGACGAAGCTTGCGCGCTCATGCAACAACCCTAATTCACCAACGACCGCTACCACGCCCCCGCAGCCCTCGCCGCGAGTAGACACCGACCATCAGCAACGCGGTGACGGCCGCGGTGATCAACACCAACGAAACGGCACCTCGCGCCGGGTCCGGCAACAGCCAGACGATCAGCATCTCGCTGGGCAGCACTATCGCCACGACCGGTATTGGACGCATCACCCAGGCATGCCGTCTCACGGCGCCTCCAACGAAACTCGAGCTACTTGCATGATTGCGCAATAAGCTTAATTCAATTCGGCGCCGAGCGCCATCGCTGTTCCATGCGCTCACGGAGGGGATCGCCCAGGAACATGGCACAGCCTGACGGCCATCACCGGGGCTGCCCGACGTACGGTCGCGCGCCTCTAGAGCCGCGCGGCACCGGATGCGCCCGGCCGACCTGGCCGCCCTCTTACTCGGAGCGGCCCGGCTCGACCAACGGCCGGGTGAAGCCCGAACCAGTCAGCCGGCAGGGTGATGCCCCTCTGACGGTTGAGCCCGGTGCCGTACTCGGCTGAGTGTTGGAGTGGCGTCGAGCAGCCCCTTGGTCTCGGGGCTTTCGGCCTCGGAGAGGCGATCGGCGGGGAGGTCTTCGACAATGTGGCCGTCGGCGAGGGTGATGACCCGGTCGGCGATGCGTCGAACCACGCGTAGGTCGTGGGTGACGAGGACGAGGGTGCGGCCGAGGTCGCGGCGCAGGTCGACGAGCAGGCGCAGGATGTGCTCATGGGTGAGGACGTCGAGGCCGCTGGTGGGTTCGTCGGCGAGCAGAAGCCGGGGGCGGCTGAGCCAGGGCACGGGCGATGGCCACGCGCTGGCGTTCACCGCCGGACAGCGTGGCGGGGTGGCGGCGTGCGATGGCCGGGTCCAGGCCGACGCGGCGTAGCAGGTCGTCGTCGTACGGGCCGGCTTCGGCGATGACCTGGCGGACGCTGTGGCGGGGGTCGAAGGCGGCGGGGTGCTGGAAGATCAGGCCGGTGCGGCGGCGTAGGGTGCGGCGTCCGCGTTCGGCCAGGGCCCAGACGTCGTGATGGACGGTTCCGGAGTCCGGACGGTCGAGGGTTGCGAGGGCGCCGATGAGGGTGGATTTGCCGGATCCGCTGCGGCCGACGATCGCGATGGACTCCCCTGGAGCGATCTCAAGGTCGACACCGTCGACCGCGATGGTGCTGCGACCTCGGCCGCGCAGGGCGCGGGTGAGACCTTTGCCGGAGAGAGCGGTTCCGGAGCGTTCGCCGGGTCCGGCGTAGGTCGTCGCGAGAGCGGAGGCGTCGGTCAGCTCACGAGTGAGCTCCGCCGTGGGCCGGGCGAGGACGTCGGTGACGGGTCCGTGTTCGACGATCCGGCCGTGGTGGATGACGGCGATGTCGTCGGCCCAGCGTGCGGCGGCTGCCAGGTCGTGCGTGATGAGCACGATGGCGCGTTCGCCTGCCTGGGCGCGCAGCAGGTCGAGGACGGTTCGCTGGGTGATGGGGTCGAGGGCGGTGGTGACCTCGTCGGCGATGAGGACCGCGGGTTCGTGCACGGTCGCGATGGCGAGGGCGCCGCTGGGCCTGGCCGCCGGACAGTTCGAATGGGTACGCCGTTGCGAGCGCCGGGTCGAGGCCGTTCCGGGCGAGGCGGCGCCGGGGTCGCCGGTGCGGTGGGCTCGTACGGTCTCGGTGAGGTGTCTGCCGACGGTGATGACGGGGGAGAACCAGTACTCCGAGTACGGCAGCGGTGACCCCGCCAAGGCGCGCCTGCTTCTGCTGGAGGAGTTCCTGACCGACCTGCTCACCCGCCTCGGCGGGCAGAACGTCTCAGCCGACGACCTGCGCGCCGTCGAGCCTGCCCTCCACATGGGTAGGGCCCGGCTGACGCCGGGCCCTTGGTTGGAGCACTCGTTGAGTGTGAGCTGAGCCGGCACTGCGTGCCGACGGTGTCGTTCAGGCCCGCGTCGCTGTTCCGCATGCGAGCAGCGTTGCGGCCACCGGCGCCATGAAGGCGACGGTGCCCACCACTGAGGCCAGGGACGCGCCGGTCGAAGTGGATGACGTCGGCCGCGCGCGTGAGCGTGAGCCCGGTGCCCCCGGCCTTCAGGCTGAGGACGAGCACCTTCGGACCGTCGTCGGACTGGAACCGGCGGACGATGTCGGCCCGTTGCTCCTGGTTCAGGCCGCCGTGGAAGAACGGCGTACTCACCTCGAACTGTTCGGCGAAGTGCCGGACCAGCAGCTCACCGGTCTGCCGGTACTGGGTGAAGACGAGGGTCGGAGAGTCGTTCTCCAGGTTGTTGGCCCCGATGTCGGTGCACAGGTCGAGCTTGCCCGACCTGCCCGACAGCTCCCCGAGGTCGTCCGTGATCAGGCCCGGATGGTTGCAGACCTGCTTGAGCGAGGTAAGGACGGCGAGCACCTTGGTCTGCCGCTGGGTGCCACTGCCGAAGCCGTCGTCGATGACCTGCTCCAGCAGCCGGTCGTACAGCCGCTCCTGCTCCTCGGTGAGGTCGCATAGGAGATCGGCGTGGATCTTTGGCGGGAGCGACCCCGCGACCTGGGACTTCTTCCGCATCAGCACGACGGGCTCGATGGCCCCGCGCAGCCGGGCGGAAGCGGCCGGGGAGCCGTCCGAGATCGGCCGCACGAAACGGCGGCGGAACTGCGTGCGGTTCCCGAACAGGTGCGGTGCGACCAGATTGAGCAGGGCCCACAGCTCGTCGAGGTGATTCTCGACGGGCGTCCCGGTCAGGGCGATCCGCGCGTCGGCCGCGATGGTGCGCGCGGCCTTCGACACCTGCGTACGGGGGTTCTTCAGGCTCTGCGCCTCGTCGAAGACCGCGGTGCTCCACTGGATCCGCGCCAGGGCCGGGCTGTGCGTGCGCAGCGTGGGGTAGCCGGTGAGCACCACCGTGCCGTTGTCCACCTCGGGCAGCGGCCCGCCGCGCCAGATCGTGGTCCGCAGGTCGGGTGCGAACCGCGCGATCTCGTGTGCCCAGTTCCCCACCAACGAGGTGGGACAGACCACCAGTTGCGGCCCCTTCTCGGCGCGTCCGGCGACACAGCCGATGGTCTGCAGGGTCTTGCCGAGTCCCATTTCGTCGGCCAGCACCGCGCCGCCGTGCGTGTCGATGGTCTCGCGCAGCCAGCTCACCCCGCGCACCTGATACGGGCGCAGCTTGGCGGTGAGCGCCGTGCGCATCTCGGCCCCCACCGAGGTGGTGTGGCGGAAGACGCCGCTCGCGTGTTCCGCCGTCGTAACGGCGACGCCCGTGGCGTCGGGGACCGCGTGCGCAGCGATCGGCAGAGCCGACTCGCCGCCCGCGATCCACGACCGCCAGATGTCCACCGACCGGCCGGGCGAGTCGAGGGGCACGGTCACGAGCCGGTCCGGCTCGATCAGCACGCAGTCGACGTCGGACACCTTGAGCCCGCCGAGGTCCGGCGTCGGAACGACCAGGGGGACGGTCTCGACGTCACCGACCGGCGGGGCCGCCCCCACCGCGCCGTCGGCCCAGGTCCACAGGGCGAACATGTGCCGGTCGGGCAGGTATGTGGCCTGAGTGTCCGACCGCGCCTCGGGGAGTTTCTGCCTGGTTCCCATGGCGTCAGCGGGTGCCAACGTCGGCGCCCTCGCGGGCGGTCAGGTCCTCGGCACCGGCCCGGGGGGCCGTCTCGTCCGCGGTCGGGCCGCCGTCCCGCGCGGGCTCCGGCGCGCCCCCGGCAGCCGCGGGCTTGCGGACCGAGCGCAGGGCGAGCAGCAGCACGGCCGCGCCGAAGAGCGCGACGAACATGATCCAGACCGCGCCGACATGCATGGCGTGGACGAACGCGTTGTCGGCGGCGTGCCCGAGCGCGGGCAGGTGGGACGTGGTGGCGACGTGCCGCGCCTGTTCGGCGGAGACCCGCGCCTGCTCCCGTACCGGTCCGGGGACACCGTCCAGCGACGGCTCGATCGCGCGTCGGTACACGATCGACATGATCGTGCCGCCGACGGCGATACCGATCACACTGCCGGTCTGGCGCACGGTGTTGGTGACGGCCGACCCGGCACCGGCCCGCTCCAGCGGCAGGGTGCTGATCAGCGCCGCGGTCACCGGGCCGATCACTATGCCGATGGACAGGCCCTGGACCAGCAGCACGACCTCGATCCAGACGAGGGGCGTGCCCAGTCCGAAGAGCCCGTACGCGCCCATGGTCAGCGCCGCGACGATCAGCGCCGGCACGGCGACGAGCCGCAGCGACCAGCGGTGCACCAGGCGGGTGCCGACGGGCGCGCCGAAGATCGCGCCGAGCGCGGTCGGGAGGCTGGCCAGGCCCGCCTCGATCGGCGAGTAGCCGCGCACGCCCTGCAGGTAGAACGCGTTGTAGAAGGTGACCGCGGACACGGCGAACAGGAGCAGGCCGAGCGCCACGTTGCCGCCGCCGAACGCGCGCTGGGCGAGCAGCCGGGGATCAAAGCTCGGCATCTTGGTGCGCAGTTCGACGCGGACGAACACGGCCAGCAGAATCAGTCCGACGACGATCGGCGCCCAGACGTCCGTGCGGCCCCAGGCCGCCACCTGACCCGCGCGGATCAGTCCGTAGGCGGGCGCCGCGAGACCGGTGATGGACAGCAGCATCCCGGCCGGGTCCAGCGGTCGCACGGCGGGGCTGCGGAAGTTCGGGACCAGCAGGGCGATGCCGATCAGCGCGAGGACCACAACCGGGACGTTGACCAGGAAGACCGAGCCCCACCAGAAGTGGTCGAGCAGCACACCGGCGAGCACCGGGCCCACGGCCATGCCGACACCGGCGGAGGTCGAGAAGATGGCGATCGCGGTCGATCGCGCCGCGCCGGTGAACGTCCACATGAGGATGGCCAGGTCGGCCGGCATGATCAGCGCGCTGCCGACGCCCATCGCCGCCCGCGCGGCGATCAACTGCCCCGCGCCGCCCGCGTACGCCGCCCACACCGAGGACGCGGCGAAGACCACCAGGCCCGTCGCGAGCACGGCCCGGTGGCCGAAGCGGTCGCCCAGCGCACCCGCGGTGAACATCAAGGTGGCGAAGGCCAGCGTGTACGAGCCGGTGGCCCATTGCAGCTCGGCCGGGCCGGCGTTCAGCCCACGGACCGGGTCCGCGAGGGTCTCCAGGGTGGTACTCAGGACGGTGTTGTCCAGCCAGATCAGCAGCGAACACATCATGAGAACGGTGAGAATCAACTGCTGCCTGGACTTCGGCAACGTGGATGTAGCCATGAATACCTTTGGGTGCGCTCTGGAAAACTGACAAGCGGACTGTAGGCAGCCATCAGGCGTGTGTCAATTCCCCGGGGACCGATAACGGTCGGCGATTCTTCGGTGCTCCCGAGGGCATGCCGCCAAGCACTCTGTCAATTCTTGAAGATGTGAGCGGACCGGCGGTTTAGTGCGCTTCCGTGGGCATACCGCCAACCGCCTTGTCAATTCCTGGTCCTGCTGTTTGACCTCGCGATGGTGAGGTGCCGCCGCCGCGCAGGCGCTCCCGGAGCCCGTTGCCGGGAGCTGCAGCGTATCCAGACGACTACCCCGTGCGGACGACCCCTTCGGCCTGTCGGTTCAGCAGGCTGAACGTTCTTCCCGGCGTATTTTTGAATGGCGGGATTGGAATTCACCACGGTCAGCGGAACGGAAATCGCCGGCACACACATGGAGAGGAAGAGGATGACCTTACGGGGTTGCCCCGCGTCGCGGCCATGCGGCCGCTCCCCCAATTTTTGCTCCCATGCTCCCGTCGGGAACGGGGAGTACCGGGAGCACACGCCATTCCCGAACCGTCCTCAACCGGCGTCAACGTGCGCCATTGGACGACACCGACCTGCGACATTTCGAAAAATCGCAGGTCAGGCCTTGATCGGGACGACATTTGACACGGTAGAGGCCGCTGGTTCAATCCCAGTACCGCCCACCGCATGAAAGTGCAGGTCAGGAGCCCTGCTTCTCTTCTGGAAAGGCGGGGCTTCAGGCTTGTGTCGTGCTGCCGGTGGCAGCGTGCTGCCGCGATCACCGCGAAGGGCATGGGGGTCCTCGTACACGGCAGGGGATCAAAAGAGCGGACCGGCCGAACGGCGGAGGTCCCATTCATAGGTTGTCGGCATGGACGTACGCCGCTTACTCGTCGCCGGGTTGGTTGCTGTGGCGGCGGCCGGGGCCGGATGCTCGACCGGCACTGCGAAGGCGCCGTCGCGATCCGGCGACATCGTGACGCCTCGGCCGGTTCGCGGTCCGGGTTGGAACTACTCCTATATCGGCCGGACCGACCAGACGCCGCAGCGCGTCGTGGCCGCCGGGGCGACCGAGGCGTGGGCGTACGGGCGGCGCGACGTGTCGATCAACGGTTCCGTTCCGCTGCTGCACTTCGACGGGCGCAGTTGGCGTGAGCAGAGCCTTCCGCAGACGTCCCAGCCCGTCGAACTCGACTGGATCGCCGCGTCGGGGCCGGACAACGTGTGGGTCTTCGCCCACACCAAATCCGCACTGACGAAGGTCTCATTCCCGGCATCTGAGGCGGTCCCGCCGCTTCCCGTGGAAGACCTCCCGTAGCCGCCCCCGCGGTCCCCGCCGTGCGCTGGCCTTCAAGACTCGGAAACTTTTTGCTCTGACGGCGTATCTACACCACCGGTAAGGCCCTGCCCCGAGAGGAGCTGTTCCGGATGGTGCGTCGCGTTCGTGTGCTGTTGGTGTCTGCGTTGCTGCTGGTAACGGGATCGGTGATGGTGTCGGGGCCGGCCTCGGCTGTCATCGGCGGGTCGAAGAGCACTTACGGCCCATGGGCGGTGCGCATGCTCATCGACGGCAAACCGGTGTGCACCGGGACGGCGGTCACGAAGCAGTGGGTGATCAGCGCCTCGCACTGCTTCTTCGAGCAGGGGCAGGCGGTCGCCGACAAGCGGATCTCGTTCCGGGTCGGCAACCTCGACATGCGTAAGGGCACCACTGTCCGCCCGGTGGGCAAGCGGGCGGGGAACGCGCGCGCCGACATGATGCTCATCAAGGTCTCGCCGATGAAGATCCGCCCGGTTCGCCTGGCCACGGCCCATGTCCACCCCGGTGAGATCGTGCGGCAGTACGGGTGGGGCGCCACCTGCACCGCCGATGAGAACACCTGTCAGTCGCCCGTGCTCAAGCAGTCGACGCTGCGGGTCCTACGGCCGGACGCCCGCCGCTGCGAGGGCTACGCCGTACCGGGCGGCACGGACTTCTGCATGGAGAAGGTGTCCGGGATTCCCGCCGGCGGCGACTCTGGGGCCCCGGTGATGAGCATCGGCGCACACGGCAAGGAGACCCTGCTCGGCGTCTTCTACGGCTCCGACCGAGAGAAGATCGCCGGGGCCGGGGAGATCGCCCAGCAACTCGCCTGGATCCACAAAGTCACGAAGCGATAGCGCGGAGCGCAACCCCGAGGCCGGCCCCGTGTCGTCGATCCGAGCCGACTTCGCGGGAGGCGGCTACGGCATCTTCTCCCCATCTCAGCGGTCCCCTGGCCGGATGCGTAGCGCTGTGCCCCGCGCACGGCCCTCACCGGCTGGAGCACTGGCACGTCGAACCGGGGCAGCGGGTCGGATCGGCCGTGCTGCGCATGTTGCTGGAGCGATGCGACGGCGACGGCGCCCGGATGCGGCTGAACGTGCTCCAGGGCAGCCGGGCCCGTCGGCTGTACGAGCGCCGCGGTTTCACCGTGGAGACCGAGGACCCGCTGGATGTGTTCACGGTCCGCGAGCCGGCCGCCGCCCTGTGCGCTCACGCCCCGTGGTAACCGCGAGCGCGGAGCGGCGGGCCGTTCAGGCCCGTACGGGCGCCCGCTCGTCGAGAAGGCCCGCCGCGACCAGATCGGCCCACATCCGGCCCGGCACCTCCGCCCGGTACGCGGCGATGTTGTCCCGTACCTCGTCCGGTGAGCGCATGCCGACCACGATGCCGGCGACCGCCGGATGCAGCAGGGGGAACGCCATCGCCGCTTGGGGAAGGGTCACACCGTGTGCCTCGCACACGGCCGCGATCCGACGTGCCCGCCGCAGGATCTCCGGCGAGACGGGGGCATAGTCGAAGGGCGCTCCCTCGGCGGGGCGGGGTGTGGCGAGCAGGCCGGAGTTGAAGATCGAGGCAGCCAGCACCGACACGCCGCGTGCGGTGCACGCCGGCAGCAGGTCGTCGAGCGCGCTGTGGTCCAGCAGTGTGTAGCGGCCGGAGAGCATCACCACATCGACATCGGTCTCCTCGACCAGCCTGGTCAGCATGCCGGGGTGGTACATGCCCGCCCCGACGGCGCCCACCACGCCCTGGGAACGCAGCTCCGCCAGCGCCGGGTACCCGTCGCGCAGCGCGTCCTCAAAATGCTGCTCCGCGTCATGCAGGAACAGCACGTCGATGCGGTCCACGCCCATACGGCTCACGGAGTCCTCGACACTGCGCAGGACACCGTCGCGGGAGAAGTCCCACACCCGGCGGTGCGTGGCCGGCACGTGGAACGACTCGTCCCGGCGTCCGGCAGGGTCCTGCTCCACGAGGAGCCGTCCGACCTTGGTCGAGAGGGTGAAACCGCCTCGGGGCATGCTCCGGAGGAACTCACCGGTTCGGCGCTCCGAGTGCCCGATGCCGTAGTGCGGCGAGGTGTCGAAGTAGCGGATGCCACAACTCCAGGCCGCCTCGAGCGTGTTGGTGGCGGTTTCGTCGTCCAGTGGTGCGAAGAGGCCGCCGAGAGGCCCGCCGCCGAAGCCCAGCTCCGTGACCTCCACCGTGCTGCGCCCCAGCCGTGTCGTCCTCATCCGGTCGGTCTCCCCCGTACGGCGTCCCCATGCGACACACAGAGTGTCGCGGCGCCGGACCCGCGTATCCAACCGGTTTTTCGGCCCGGCGCGGGCGGGCGGCCGGGCGAGATCCCACGGACGGCACACCGCCGCGACACCGGCGGACGCCGTGGCGCGTCTGAGCAATGTCGCCTGCGAATCCCCAGGAGGTCCGATGAGCCATGCCACGGGCATCGCCGAGATGCTGCGCGCCGAGCAGTCCCGGCTGGTCGCCGAGTTCGAGCGTTATGACCAGGACGGACGGTTCCGCGTCCGGGAGTGGAACCGGTCCGGGCTCGGTGGCGGCCGTGCATGCGTGCTGGAGCGGGGGCGCATCTTCGAACGCGCCGGAGTGAACGTCTCACTCGTCCACGGCGACCGGGTGCCGCCCACGATCGCCGATACGGTCCCGGGCACCGACGGGCGGCCGTTCACCGCCACGGGGATCTCGATGGTGTTGCACCCGCTCAACCCGTACGCGCCGTCGTTCCACGCGAACTTTCGATTCTTCGGCGTGACCGACGGTGGCGCGGAGGAACGGTGGTTCGGCGGCGGCTGCGACCTGACGCCGGCATACGGCTTCGAGGCTGACGCCGTCCATTTCCACACGACGCTCAAGGCGTGGTGCGACCGCCATCCGCCCAGCCGGTACGCCGAGTGGAAGGCGGCCTGCGACGACTACTTCACCATTTCCCACCGTGGAGAGATGCGCGGCATCGGCGGAGTGTTCTTCGACCACCTGTCCGAGCAGGGCCCGGCGGGGTTCGACCGGTGCCTCGCCCTCGTCGAGGACGGCCTCGCCACCATCCTGCCCGCCTACCTGCCGATACTCGACCGCCGCTGCCCGATGCCGTACGGCGAGCGGCAACGTGCCTGGCAGTTGCGGCGGCGGGGACGGTACGCCGAGTTCAACCTCGTCTATGACAGAGGGACGCGCCGCTGGTCCGAGGTCCTGTCCGAGACTGTGCGTTCTTCACATGCGATCCGTGACAGCGGCACTGTCGCCCCCTCCCCGCTCGCTGCCAGCATCGTCGTGCAACAGCAGTACAGAGGAGGAAAACGTGATCTCGTCGATCGTTCCGAACGGATACTTCGGCTCTTGGGAGAAGATTCAGACCAGCCTGAGCGCTGATGACCAGTTGGCCTGCCTCAACCTCGTCGCCCGTTTCGAGTGGTGCTTCGACGCGCGCAACTTCGACGCGCTGGCCGGCATGCTCACCGACGACTTCGTCCTGGACCACGTCTGGGGTTACCGAGAGGGCCGGGACGCGGCGTTGGCACTGCTGCGCGAGAAGCTGCCGATCAACGACGGGCTGCGTCACGCAAGCCTCAACCCGACCGTCTACGGCGAGGAGGACGGCACCGCCGTAGCACTGTCGTACCTGCTCGGCGTGCTCGTCGGCGAGGACGCCGGCGGACCGCAACGCCCGATCATCGCCGGCGAAGGCGTACGCGTCGACCGCTTCCGCAAGGAGAACGGCGTGTGGCGGATGACCGCCTGCGCGGTGGACCAGATGTGGGTGCACAGCTCGTTCCCGATCCCCGACGCCGAGCGCGCCCACTATCGCCTCAACGCCGCCGAGCGCCCCACGGCCTGACGGCCCGTGGCCGACCCCGACCGCCGGGAACGCCGCCTGATCCGGTCGTGGCCGTGCCGGACCGGTTCGAGGCGTGGTCACCGCCCCGGCAGAGCGGGCCCGTGTCGCCGGCGAGCGGCACGACGTCCTGGCCACCGGGACCGTACGACGCGGAGGCGGCGGGCGGACCACGGCCCGGCAGGTCCGGCCTGGCGGCGCTGGCCCGGCCCCTGGCCGCCCCCGGTCTGGAGGTGGTGACCCGGCGGATGGCCTGGACGACGCGCTCGACGGGTCGGTCGAGGCTGCCCCGGCCGGGGGCCGGGGCCGGGGGCCGGGGCCGCATCGGCCTTCCGCCGGTAGGAGCCCGAAGGCACGGCGGCAGGGTCGCGTGTTCCAGCCCGATCGCCCATGTCGAAAGTGGGCTCGCCACGGCCGCGTCCTCGGCGCGGCGGCTCAGGTGCCTTCGCCGGTGCCGCGTCGGCGTGAACGGGAGTCGCCTTCCAGCCCCTCGACCGCACCGAGGAGGGTGCGGAGCTCGACCTCTTCACGCTCGACGTCGGTGGGGTCGAACAGCCACTCCGAGGCCGGCAGTCCGGCGGAATCCTCCGGACGGCTCGACTGTGCCATGGTCAGTTCCGCCTCGATTTCGGCCTCGAGTCCGATCCCGAAGTCGTCGTCGCCGGTCGGCTTGCTCATCTCTCCTCCACCTGTGGCCTGGAGCGGCTCGACCTCCTGGATCGTGGTGAGCGCCATCTGCCACGCGGACGATCTGGCATTCGGATCAGTGCCGGACATGGACCAACCTCTCTGGCTCGTGAGGGCGGGGCGGGGCGAGTCGGGCACTACTTGCCGGCGTCGCTCTTCAGCCAGTCGGCGTACTTGACCTCGCCGAGGGTCGCGCCGTCGCCCGGCACCAGATCGCTCTCCCGCATCTCGGCGCCGAAGTAGTGCGCATGCGGATCGGTGACGACCTCACGCGGGTCACCCCAGGCCGCCAGGGCACCGCGGAAGAACTCGTCCATCCGGAACCGCTCGGGACCGGCGATGTCGATCCGCCCGTTCAGCGGCGACCCCACCGCGGTCCGGCCGACCGTCTGCGCGACCTCCTCCCCCGCGATGGGCTGGAACAGCACCGGCGGCATCCGCACCGTGTCGCCGTCGGCGGCCTCGTCGGCGATCCGCCTGGCGAACTCGAAGAACTGCGTCGCATGCACGATCGAGAAGGGGATCGACGACTCCTTGATCAGCTTCTCCTGAGCGACCTTCGCCCGGAAGTAGCCGATGTCGGGCCGCCGTTCGGTGCCCACCACCGACAGCGCGACATGGTGGCCCACCCCGGCCTTCTCCTCCGCCGCCAGCAGATTGCCGGTGGAGGTCTGGAAGAACTCCAGCACCGCCGCATCCTCGAAGGACGGGGAATTGGACACATCGATCACCACGGACGCGCCGTCCAGGACCTCGGCCAGCCCTTCGCCGGTGAGCGTGTTGACGCCGGTGTTCGGCGAGGCCGGAACCGCCTCGTGGCCGTGCTCGCCGAGCTTCGTCACGAGCTTCGACCCGATCAGGCCGGTACCGCCGACTACCACGATCTTCATTGACAAGCCCTCCTGTCCGCCGGGGCGCTCCGTGCGCCATCCGGTCGCCAGCTAAGACAGGCCACCCGTCCGGGATGTGACAACGCGGGCGAGAAATCTTTAGAGTCGCGGGTCATTCGGCCCGAGCTGTCACCGGAGAGGGCGCTGCCCGGTCTTTGTCAGCGGGACGGACGTATGGAGCGACGGGAGCAAGGCGTGCCGCCGACAGACACCAGGTACCGGATCCGGGTCCGAATGACCCCGCGCGCGGTCGACGAGCCGCACCGCACCTCGAGCCCGCTCGAGCTGTTGTTCGATCTCACCTTCGTGGTGGCCGTCGCGGCCGTCACCGACCGGTTCGCCCACGACGTCGTCGACGGGCACGCCCTGGCCGGGATCGCCTCGTTCCTCCAGGTCTTCTTCGCGGTGTGGTGGGCGTGGATGAACTTCACCTGGTTCGCGTCGTCGTACGACACCGACGACGTCCCCTACCGGCTGCTGACCATGGTGCAGATGGCCGGCGTGCTGGTGCTGGCCGCGGGTGTGCCTGCCGCAGCCGACCATTCCGACTACGGCGCCGTGACGCTCGGCTACCTCATCATGAGGTTCGCTCTCATCGCCCAGTGGCTGCGGGCCGGTGCCGCGGACTCCGCAGGCCGCCGTACCGCGCTGCGCTACGCCGGCGGCATCTCCGTCCTCCAGGTGGGCTGGATTCTGCGTCTCGCTCTCGCCGAGACGGGCAACCTGACGTCACCGGCCCAGTTGCCGTCCTTCATCACCCTGGCGGTTCTGGAGCTGGCGGTGCCGCGGTGGGCGGAACGGACCACGCCCACCAACTGGCACCCGCACCACATCGCCGAACGCTACGGCCTGTTCACGATCATCCTCTTCGGCGAGAGCGTCCTGGCCACGTCCAACGGAGTCGACCGGGCGCTCGAAGCGGCCGAGCTCAGCGGTCCCCTCGTCGTCATCGCCGTTTCGGGCCTCGTCCTGCTGTTCGCCCTCTGGTGGCTCTACTTCCTCGCCCCGGCCGGCGAAGGTCTCAACGACCGGCGCGACCGGTCCTACCTGTGGGGATACGGCCACTACGGCATCTTCGCCGCCCTCGCGGCTCTCGGCGCCGGCCTCGAAGTCGCGGTCGAGCAGACCGGGCACGACCTCGATGCCTCTCCCCTCGCCATCTGCTACGCCGTGGCGATCCCCGCCGCGACGTTCGTCGTCCTGCACTGGCTCGTCCACACGCCGCTCATCGCCGAACCCGTCATCCAGCCGGCCGCGGTGCTGTCCGCCGCCACCGCCGTCCTGCTTCTGCCGTTCGCGGCGCCGCGGACCGGAGTGGCCGCCGTCATCGCGGCGATCGCAGGCGTCTGCGTCCTGATGACCGCCGTCACCATCCTCCCCAAAGCCGACCGCGAGGCTCGGACCCCGTGACGTTCGGCACCTGAGAACGGCCGACCATCCCCGCTACACCGGTGACGGACGGTGAGGCCGTCCAAGCAGGGACCGTCCCCGCCTACGCGGGAACGGTCCCTGCCGGTCGGCTGTCAGGAGCCCTCTTCAGCCCGATCCCGCCGCGCGAAGGCGTGGTCGGCAAAGGGCGGGAAATGCTCGTCGGGCAGCGGCCCGCCTGCGGTCAGGCCGAGCGGGTCGGTGACGGGATGGGCGGGTTCGGCCGCCAGGGTCAGGTCCGCGTCCACATAGATGATGACGTGGGCGATACGAGGGTCGCCGGTGAGGTTGGGTGTGGCGCTGTGCGCCAGACGGGAGTCGTGGAACGTGCAGTCGCCCGCGGGCAGGGGAACGGTGACGCGCTGCTCCCACTGCAACCCGGGCGCCACGGTGAACATGTCGGTGTGGTCGGACAGATCCTGCGACCGCAGGCCCTCCAGGTGCTGGGAGCCCGGGATGAAGGTCATGCAGCCGCGGTCGACCGGCACGTCCACCAGCGCTATCCAGGCCGAGAGCGCGTGCCGTGAGCCGGCGTGCGGCCAGTACGGCTGGTCCTGGTGGAACTCGGTCGCGGCCCCGTTGCGCGGCTCCTTGATCAGCAGCTGGTCGTGCCACAACCGCAGCGGGATCCCCGCCAGCCGGGCCGCGATGGCCGCCAGATCCGGGTTCAGGGTCAGCTCGCGCAGCGTCCCGTCGTGACGCCACAGCTGGAGCAACTGCGTGAAGATCATCCCGTCGTGATGGTCCCGGACGGTGGTCCGGGCCGCCAGCGCCGCGTCGGCGAACCTGGCCGCGTCCGCCCGGGAGATGACTCCGGGCAGATGGACGAAACCATCACGGCGGTACGCCGACACGGCCTCCTCGGAAAGGCTCTCCGGCGTGGTACGTGGGCTTTCGGCAGCGACAGTCATGCGCGTCTTCCTCGCCTTCTGGGAATCGCCGTTTCGACAACTGTCGCCATCTCCGGACCTCTCGGCCAGCACGAGAGCCCGCAAGCTGTAGCACAATCTTGACGAGCACCCGTCGAAGAGAGGCTCGATGCATCGCGTGCGGTTGGCGGAGGTCTTCCCGCCGGGCGGGCCGCCCATCGTCGCCGAGCGGTTCGAGCTGCGGAGCGACACCTCCGCTCACAGCCATGACTTCATCGAGCTGGCCGTGGTCATCGGCGGCACCGCCACGCACGTCACGGCCGCGGGCGAACGGGACCTGGACCGCGGCTCGGTCACGATGCTTCGCCCGGGCGACTGGCACGGCTATCGCCACTGTCACCGGCTGATCGTCTACAACGTGTACGTCGGACCGGAGGTGTTCCGGCGCGATCTGGCCTGGATACGCGCCGACCCGTACCTTGGCCGCCTCCTGCACACCGCCGGCCGGTCCGGCCACCACTCCGGCCACCCGCTTCGGCTCGACCCCGCCGCGCTGCGCGTCGTCGAAACCGGCCTGGCCGAGATCGCAGGTCGACCCCGCCCGACCGCCCACCCTGGACCGGCCTATGCCGTACGGGCGGGGATGCTGCTCTGCCTGCTGGGCGGCTCGGCGGCATCCCTCTCCCCCGACCCCACCGGTGAGCGGACCGACCGCGGCCACCCCGCCGTGGTGGCCGCGGCGCAACTGCTGGAGAACGACGTCCAGCGCGCCTGGAACCTGGACGACCTCGCCTCCGCCGTGAACGTGTCGCCCGCCTACCTGGCACGCCTGTTCACCGCGCAGCTCGGCATCCCGCCCATGACCTGTCTGGGCAGGCTACGCGCCGAACGCGCCGCGGCACTCCTCATCGAGACCGACCTGCCCGTCGCGGCGATCGGAAGGCTCGTCGGCTGGCACGACCCCAACTACGCCAGCCGCCGGTTCCGGCACTTCTTCGCGCTCAGCCCGGCCGCGTACCGCGCCCGGTTCCGTCCCGGCGGCTGACGCGGGCGTGAGCCACGTCGGCCTCACCCGGATTCGTGGCGGAACACCGCGTCGTGGAAGGCGATCTCGGCCTCGAGCATTCCGGTGAACCAGCGGGCGAGGCGTTCGTCCGGGATGTCGGCGGGCAACGCGTCGACCTGTGCCGCGAGCGCGTCCACGCCGGCGCGGAACTCCTCGTCGGCGTGGAGGGACACCCACTCGCCGATCGGCCCGGACGGCACGTCGCCCCGCTCGTGCGCGCGGGTGCACCAGGTGGAATACAGGCTCTCCGCGGCGAACAGTACGGTCATCACCGCCGGGTACCCGCCCTCACGCGCGGCGGCCAGCGCGAACTCCGACAGCACGGCCGCTCGGCCGACCGCGTCGGGGCCGGCCGGGGCGGGCCAGGCGGCGCGGGCCGCGCGGAAGTAGTCCGCCTGTTCGGTCGTCAGCGCGTGGACCGCCCGCGCGTTGCGCTCGATCGCCGTACGGTCCGGGGCGTCCCACACGGCCAGGCCGTGCAGGCGGGTGGCCGTCTCGACGAAGCCCTCCTCGATCGCCAGGTAGTCGGCGTAGGCCGCGTCGCCGATCGTGCCGGCGGTGACCTCCTCGACGAACCGCATGCCGAGCGCCCGTTCCATGGTCTCGGCGCACGAGTCGAGCAGGCGCCGGGATCGGCTCGTGACCCCGTCGGGCGAGTGAGCGCTACGCTCGTCGAGCCGCCGACTCCGCTCGGTCACGAGCCCTCCTCCGGCGCGGAGGTGACCGAAGGCATGGTGCCCTCCCCCCGCTCGCTCACTGGGCGAGCCACTCGATGAGGCCGCCGAACAGACCGGCGTAGCCGTCCCACTCCTCGCAGAAGGACGTCGGCGCCCAGTGCGGCGAGCAGTCGGAGGTGAACACGGCCGCACGCCCCGAGAGATGCTCGCCGACGGCGACCAGGGGGTCGTCGTTGAGCGTGGCCAGGATCTGCGCGCCGGGCCGGGGCCGGACGCGGTTGTAGCCCAGGAGCGGCGGCCAGTCGCCGGTGACTCCGCCGAGCGCGGGGTGGCCCGCGCCGGTGACCTGCGGACGCGCGCCCGCGGGCAGTTCGACGCGGTCGTCCTCGGGGAGCAGTTCGACCGGCAGCACCTCGTGCAGCACCGTGTTGCGGTAGGCGGCCTTGGCCTCGAAACCGGTGAAGGAGAGATAGCCGCCGACCATCAGCAGGCCACCGCCGTCGCCGACCCAGCCGCGTAGCGCGGCGATCCGGTCGGCGCCCGGCCGTGCCCGCTCGAACACCTCGGGAGAGAGCTGCAGAGAGTTCGCGCCGATGTCGGAGAGCACGACCACGTCGTACTCGGCGAGCGCGGCGGCGTCATCCGGGAACTGCGCGGGCACCAGGTGGCCGGGCAGGTGCACGACTTCGTGTCCACGGCTCTCCAGAGCCCGGCGCAGCGGCCCGACGCCCTCGGCGTACGCACTGGTGGTGAACGAGTCGACCCCCTTGACGTGGATGGAATGGGTGATCCAGCTCTCGCCTGCGATCAGTACGCGGCTCACTGTGGGTACTCCTTCTTTCTGTCGTTCAGGACCGGCGCTCGGTCAGGGCCGGCGCTCGGTCAGGACGCCGCACGGTCGAACAGCCGGGCGGGGTTGGTGCGCAGAAGGTCTTCGGCTGCCTCGGGGGCGATGCCGTGTTCGACCAGCCTGGGGATGAAGAGCGTGGGGACGTACTGGAAGCCGTTGCCGCCGTACGCGGTGAGCATGCTCTTGAGGAACACGTCGTGGCTGAGCAGCAGGCGTTCGCCGTGCCCGCGGCCGATGAGCCGCGCGACGGCGCGCGCGGTCTCGTGCGGTGCCGGGGACTGTCCCTCTCCCGGATACCGGAACGGCATTCCGATCATGTCGAACTCGAGCCAGACACCACGGTCGGCGACCGCGTACTGGTAGTCGGGGTCATCGTGCGAGGGGTCCATGTGGCAGAGCACCACGGCGCCGGGCGGTACCCCGTAGTCGCCCAGCACGATGTCGAGGACCTCGTGCGCCCGGCGCTGCCAGCCGGGCAGGTGGACGTAAAGGGGAACGCCGGTCTCGCGCTGGGCGCGCGCGGCGGCGCGCAACGCCGTGTGCTCGTCCTCGGTGAAGTCCGGCGACACACCGATCTCCCCGATGACGCCCGGGAGGATCCCGGTGCCGTCGGCCCCGCCGGTGAACTCGGCCACCAGTTCCCTGGCGAGGCGGCGTTCCCCGGCCGATGACAGGTGCGCCGGATGGTGCGCCTGCAGGTACCAGCCGGAGCCCATGACGATCCGCAGGCCGCTGCGCTCGGCGAGCGAACGCAGCGCCAGCGGGTCCCGGCCGAGCCCGCCCGGTGTGACGTCGACGATCGTGCCTCCGCCTGCGGAGGCGAACGCGCGCAGGTCGGCCAGCATCGCGTCGAGGTCGTCCAGGACGCAGTGGTCGAGGCAGGCGTACGGCTGCTCACGCAGCAGCCAGGCCAGATCCGGGGTGGTCCGGGCGTCGCGCAGGAAGCCCAGCCGCGGGTCGTCCGGCTCCGTGACCGCCTTGCGCACGTCGTTGCGCAGGTGTTCGTGGGTGAGGGTGAGGCCGAGCTCCGCGCTGGGCACGGGCCCGGTCACCGTGGTCACCGTGGTGCCGGTCATGGTCTGCGGGTCAGGTGGGCGAACAGGTCGGCGAAGGTACGGCCCCGCAGATTGATCCAGATCGCGACGAGCAGCACCAGGCCGGTGACGATCGGGGTCAGGAACGGGCTCACGCCGAGCAGGGTCAGGCCGTTCGCGATCACACCGGTGATGACCGCTCCGATGATCGTGCCGACCATCGTCCCCCGGCCGCCGAACAGGTTGGTGCCGCCGAGGACGACCGCGGCGATCACGGTCAGCTCGAAGCCCTGCCCGGAGTTGGCCGAGCCGGAGCCCAGTCGGGCCGCGGTGAGCAGACCCGCCACTCCGGCCGCCAGACCGGCCAGCATCAGCGTGATCATCTTGATCCGGTCGGTGTTCACGCCGGCGCGGCGGACCGACTCCTCCTGGGAGCCGATGCCGTTGACGTAGTTGCCGAACCGCATCGTGGACAGCAGCACCGCTCCGAGCACGACCGCGGCCAGCGCGATCCAGGCCAGCGCGGAGAAGCCGAGGAACTTCGCCGCACCGATTCTGGCGACGTACAGCCGCCGGTCGATCGGCACGGAGAACCCCTTCGTCCACAGCTGCGCGATGCCGCGGATCACCGACATGGTGGCGAGGGTGACGATGAACGGGGGGATCTTCTGGTACGCCGACAACCAGCCGTTGACGGCGCCCCAGAAGAGCCCGGCCAGCAGCGCCACGATGATCACCAGGGAGGAGTCCCAGCCGGCACGCAGCATCTCGGCGGTGAGGGTGGCGACGAACGCGACGATGGAGCCGACCGACAGGTCGATTTGTCCGGTAGTGATCACGAAGGTCATGGCCACCGCGACGATCAGGGTGATCGCCACCTGAGTGGCCAGGTTCGAGATGTTCCCGAAGGTCAGGAAGTTGGACGCGGCGATCCCAAAACAGAGGAACAGCACGACGGTGACGCCGGCCATGGCCAGGGTCGCCTTGTTGGCACGTTCCCACAGGCCGGGCGTCTCGGCGCGCACGGTGGGGGCCGGCACGGCCTCGACACTCATGTCAGGCCACCTCCTTGGTGTCGGACCCGTTGCCCGAACGGGTGATCATGCCGACGAGCCGTTCGATGTCCAGCGCGGAGATCGGCTCGTCCTCGACGCTGCGGCCCTCATGCATCACGGTGATCCGGTCGCAGACCTCGAAGAGGTCCTGCAGGCGGTGGGTGATGAGGATGACCCCGACGCCCTGGCTCGCGACGTCGCGGATCATCTTGAGGACCTGGCGGACCTCGGCGACCGCCAGCGCCGCGGTCGGCTCGTCCAGGATCAGCACGCGCGGCTGGAACGACACGGCCCGCGCGATCGCCACCGCCTGCCGCTGGCCGCCGGACAGCCGGCCGATCTCCTGATACGTCGACTTGACGCGGACGTGCAGCTCCGAAAGGGTCTCGGCGGCCTTCGCGTGCATCGCCCTACGGTCGATGAACGGCCCCATACGCGGTTCGCGGCCCAGGAACAGGTTGCTGGCGACGTCGAGGGTGTCGCAGAGGGCGAGGTCCTGGTAGACGATGCCGATCCGTTCGCGCCGCGCGTCGGCGGGGCTGGTGAAGCGGACGTCGCGGCCGTTGACGGTGATCTGGCCGGAGTCGTGCTGGATGGCCCCGGCCAGAACCTTCATCAGCGTCGATTTCCCGGCGCCGTTGTCACCGACCAGGCCGAGGACCTCTCCGGGGGCGAGTGTGAGGTCGACGCCTCGCAGTGACTGCACCGGGCCGAACGACTTGGTGATCCCTCTCAGGGTGACCAGCGAGGTATCGCTCATCACTTCTCCAGGTAGTAGAGGTAGTTCTGGACGTTGGCGGGGGTGACGATCTGGGTCGGGACCGGCATGTCCTTGGGTACGGTCCGGTGGCAGGCCAGGTCGATCGCCGCGTTCATCGCGTCGTAGCCGAACTCGAACGTGTTCTGCTGCACGACGCCGAGGATCCAGCCGGCCCGCAGTCCGTCCACCGCCTGGGAGGACAGGTCCCACCCGACGACCTTGAGGTCCTTGGTGCGCTGCTGGCTGACGACCGCGGCGGCCAGTCCGATGAGGGCCGGCTCGCCGGTGGCGTAGGCGTATTTCAGGTCCGGGGCGCCGGTGAGCAGGTTCTCGGCGGCGGTCTGGGCGTTCTCCTGGATGTTGCGCCCGTCGACCACGTTCTTGATCTTCATGCCCTTGGCGGTGACCTCGTCGGTGAAGCCCTTCTGCCGCTCGTTCTGGATCGTGCTGTTGAGGGCGCCGACCACACCGATGTCACCGCGGCCGCCGGTGATCTTGAGCAGTGCCTCGCCGAGTTGCTTCCCACCCTGGGCGTTGGCCGTGCCGACCTGGGTGGCGACCGCGGGGTCGTCGACGGTGGCGTCCACGGCGACGACCGGCACTCCGGCCGCCTTGGCGCGCCGGATCGCGGGCTTGATGCCCTCGGTGTCGACCGCGTCGACGATGATCGCGTCGTAGTGGTTGGCCACGAGGTCGTCGATCGCGTTGGCCTGGGTGGTGGAGTCGTCGTTGCCGTTGACGATCTGCACCTGTGCGCCGGCCTTCCGCGCCACCAGCTGCGCGCCGGTGTTGATCTGGTTGAAGAACAGCGCCTGGAGGTTGATCGGGACGATGCCGATCTTCGGCGTGTGACCATTCACCTTGCAGGTCTGGGCGATCTTCGCGGGTGGGGGCGGCCCCTGCTCGGTGGCCCTCTTCTCCGCGGCGATCTCGCGCCTGGCCGCCGCGTCACAGCCGACCGTCGTCAGCAGCAGGCCGAGCGAGACCACGGCCGTCACCGTGCGTCGCATCATGTCTCCTCTCCCTGGGAGGGGGCCGGGCCCGGTGTGTGAGCGGAGATGGGGCCGCTCTTCGTGCCGGATCGCGATTCGGGATGGGTGTTGAGGTAGGCGCTGACGGTCTCCCGGCGAGGGAGGCCGTCGCGGGCACCGGGCCGGGTGCACGACAGGCCGGCCGCGACGGCGGCGAAAAGTGCCGCCTGCAGCGGAGACGTCCCCCGGTCCAGTTCGGCGCAGTAGGTGCCGGCGAAGCAGTCCCCGGCGCCGGTCGCGTCGACGGTGGTCACCTTGATCGCCTCGCCGTCGTGGCGTTCACCTTCGGGCGTCAGGAGCGTCCAGCCCCGGGAACCGTCGGTGACCACCAGGTATACCCGGTGTTCGACGGCGGCCCTGACCAGGGCGTCGTCGTCGCCGAGGAACTCGGTGACCTGCGCGCGTCCGCCGATCGCGTGGTCGGCGGCCGACAGGGCGGCACGCATCGCCTCCGGCCCGTCGCAGCCGTCGAGATCCACCACCACGTGCGGCCCCGGCGGGCCGGCGAGCACGGTGGCCGCCTCGGGGAAGCGGTAGCCGTCGAGGTAGAGCCAGCTTGCGCCCGCCTCACGCGCGACCCGGACCACCTCGGCGATGTGATCGGTGTCCACCGCGTCGTCCTGGCTGATGACGGAGCGCTCGCCGTCCGGGGTGAGCAGGATGACCGCCGTGGTGAGCGCGGCGGTGCGGGACGTCCAGGCCGTTCCGATGCCTTCGGCCTCGAGCGCCTTGAGGAACGCCGTGCTCAGCCGGTCGGTGCCGACCACACCCGCGAACCGCGCGTCGGCCCCCACCCTGGCCGCCGCCACCGACGCGTTGGCCGCCATCCCGCCTTCGCCGTACTGGACGCCTGTGGCCTGCACGCGGTCGCCGGGTCCCGGCAGCACCGGGACGCGGACGGTCAGGTCGGTGTTGGCGTAACCGCAGAAGACGATCACCGAAGGACCGCGCCCGCCTTGACCGCCGCGGCGGTCAGCTCACGGACCTTGGCCGTGTCGACGCGCCCCCACCAGCGGCCGTTCTCCTTCACCGACGACGCGACGATCACGCCGTCGCAGGCGGGCAGCAGCCCGCCGACGTTGCCCGCGGTGATGCCGGAGCCGATCACGACCGGGAGCGTGGTGTTCGCGGCGATGCCCTCGACCTCGTCCAGCGCGGCCGCGTCGCCGGTCCGCGACCCGGTGGCGATCAGCACGTCGGCGCCGAAGAACTCGGCGTCCTCGGTCTGCTCGGCCAGCGTGCGATCGGCGACGATCGAGTGCGAGCCATGCTTGACGTGCACGTCGGCGAAGACCTTGACGGGGCCCGCGCCGATCCGGCTGCGATAGCGGGTGGCGTGCGCCGACTGGCCCTCGATGATGCCCTCGTTGGCGACATAGGCGTTGGCCCACTGGTTGACCCGGACGAAACCGGCACCACCGCTCCAGGCGGAGGCGATCGAGCACTCGGCGGCGTTGGACAGGATGCTGACGCCCAGCCGGCCACCGGCGTTCTCCAGCAGCGCGTGCCGTACCCGGTCGGTCACCACGGCCATCGCCGCCGCGGTCTCGTAGCCGTGTTCTCCCGGCTTGAGGAACGGGATGTCCCAGTGGTTCTCCACGATGAGCCCGTGGCAGCCGCCCTCCAGGTACGCCCGCGCCTCCTCGATCGCGAACACGGAGATCTCATCGAGTGAGGCGCCCTCGTAGTGCGGGCTGCCCGGCAGAGGGGGCAGGTGGATCACGCCGATGACGACCTTCGGGGTGCCGAACAGCTCCTCGATCGCGTTCGGCTTGGGAGGGAACACGCCCAGTACCTGCTCGCTTCCGGCGGCCCGCACCATGTCGCTCCTTGTGTAATCGATTGCAGTGAAGTTGGGTTGAACCGTAGGTGGCGTATCCGCAGGACGTCAAGGGTCTATACTCAACTTCGTCGCTGTTGATCAGCAACGCTCTCACCGGGGGGCGGATCGGGAAGGTAAACGATTGCAGCGCGTCACGATTGCCCAGGTCTCCGAGCGCGCCGGCGTCTCCACGGCCACGGTGTCCCGCGTCCTCTCCGGCAAGGGGCCGGTTTCGGCCGCGGTGGAGCGCAGGGTCCGGCGCGCGGCCGAGGAGCTGGGCTACCAGGTCAACCCCATCGCGCGGGCACTGCGCAACAGCCGGACCGACACCGTGGGCATGGTCGTGCCGAGCATCTCCAATCCGTTCTTCACCTCGCTGGTGGAGAGCGTCGAGCATGTGCTCGAACGCGAGGGCAAGGAGCTGTTCCTCTCCGATGCCCGCTCCGACCCGGCGATCGAGGCTCGGCGGCTGTCCTCGCTGGCGGCGCGCAACGTCGACGGCATCATCGTCAGCCCGAGCCACGGCACCGAGAGCGGCCCCGCGGTCCAGGAGACGGCGGACCGGCTGCCGCTGGTACAGCTCGACCGGTTCGTCGGCGGCACCAACACCGACTGGGTGGGCGTGGACGACGTCGCCGCGATGCGCATGGTCATGGACCATCTCCACGAGGGTGGGGCGCGTTCGGCGGCCTTCATCGGCTCCCTGATGACCAACTCCTCGACCGAGCAGCGGTTCGCCGGGTTCCGGCGCCGCGCCGAGGAACTGGGCATGAGCGTCCGCGCTGATCAGGTCTTCCTCGGTGACTACAGCGTCGACTGGGGCGAGGTCGCCGCGGCGCGCCTCGTCGACGCCGGGAACCTGCCGGACGCGATCGTGTGCGCCGACGACCTGATCGCTCTCGGGGTCACGCGCGCCTGCCGCGCGTACGGCATCGCGGTCCCCGACCAGATCCAGGTGACCGGGTACGACAACATCGAGTTCTCGCGGCTCGGCGAGCCCGCGCTGACCACGGTGGATCAGCCTCGTGACCGCATCGCCGAGGAGGCCGTGCGGCTGCTGGCCGCGGCGAGCCGGGCAGCGGACACCGACCGAGGCCCGTCCGCCCGCATCGCTCTCGTGCCGACACTCGTGGTGCGCGACAGCACCAGGGCCGGAGCGGCACGCCGACCGGGACGGCGGGCCCAGCACTGATCAGGAGGCCGAGGATGGGTGGATCAGCCGGACGAGGCGACGCGGCCGGGCACGGCGGAGCGCTGGCGCTCGCGCGGCGGCTGGTGCGCATCGACACCAGAGGCGGCGGTGAGCGTCCGGCCGCGGACCTGGTCGCGGACGTGCTCGACGACGCGGGCTTCGACGTCCGCGTCGACGAACCGCTGCCGGGCCGGGCCAACGTCATCGCGCGCTTCGGACCCGAGACGCCGCGGATCCCGGTCACGTTCACCGGCCACCTGGACACCGTGCCCGCCGATGAGTCCGGCTGGTCGTTCGACCCGATGAGCGGCGAGGTCCGGGACGGACGGCTGCTCGGCCGCGGCGGCAGCGACATGAAGGCGGGCGTCGCCTGCCAGGTCGAAGCGGCCGTGCGCGCCGCCCGGGAGCGTCCCGGTGACACCGCGGTGCAACTGGTGTTCACCTTCGGCGAGGAGACCGGCTGCGACGGCGCGGCCCTGATCGACGCGGCGTCCCTGACCCCCACCGACCTGCTCATGGTCGCCGAGCCGACGGGCAACCGGCTCGTTCTCGGACACAAGGGCACGCTCTGGCTCAAGGTGAACGCCCACGGGATCTCCGCGCACGGCTCCCGGCCGGAACTGGGACGCAACGCGCTCGCCGCGCTCGCCGGCGCGGCGACGCGGATCCACGCGTATCGGGGCTGGCCGGTGAGCGCGGCGTACGGACCCGCGACGGTGAACGTCGGCACCTTCCACGCGGGTACGCAGCCCAACCTCGTGCCCGACCGCGCCGAGATGCGGCTGGACGTCCGTACGATCCCCGGCTTCGGCTCCGACGACGCGGTCGCCGAGATCACCCGCCTTTCCGGCGAGGGCGTCGACATCGAGCGGCTGATCGACCTGCCGGGCGTCGCCACGGATCCGGCCGACGTGGCCGGGGTCATGGAGCTTCTCGTCCCCGGCTCCTCGACGCGGCCGCCCGAGTACGCGACCTATTTCACCGACGCCTCGGTGCTCACCGGCAAGCTCGGCGGCCCCGCGGTGATCGTGTACGGGCCCGGTGACCCCGAGCAGGCCCACGTCACCGACGAGACCTGCTCGGTGGCCGCGATCGGCGAGTCGGCCGCCGCGCTTCACCACCTGCTCCGCGCATGGGACGACTCGCTCATCCGCACGACCCGTCGATGACGCCACCGTCGCCTGCGGATCCCACCGTGCCACCGGCGGTCCCGCGAACCAGAGTCAGCGCCCGGTCGCGCCGTCGATCAGTTCGCGGATGATGTCCGCGTGGCCCGCGTGACGGCCGGTCTCCTCGATCATGTGGGTGAGTGCCCAGCGGACGCTGGGAGCGGGGCGTCCAAGCCGCGGGCGAGGGACCGGTGCGCCGAGATCGGTGCACCCGTCGAGCACTTCGTTCGCGCGCTCGACCGTCTCTCGGTAGCGGGCCACGACGTCGGACACACTGTCCGCCGGCGCCGCCTGGAACGTCGCCTGCCAGTCGGCGACGTCGTCCCCGAGGAAGATCGAGCGTTCGACGAAGGTCAGGTGGTTCAGCAGGCCGAGCAGGTTCGTGCCCGACGGCACTGCCGCTGCTCGCACCCGCGGTTCGGGGACGCCCTCGACCTTCGCGGCGATCGAGGCCCGGAGGTAGTCGAGGAATCCGCGCAGGGTCTCGGTCTCGCTGCCTGCGGTCCGGGGTGGCGGGGTGTCGCCGCGGCGGTCGCGGCGCGTGGTGCCGGGCACGGTGCTCTTCGTCCTTCGTCGGGAGTGGCGCCGGCCGCCGGGTCAGGCGGTGCGGCGGATGAGCAGGACATGGTCGGTGACCTCGGCGGTGCGCCCGCCCGGTCCAGTCGCGATCCGGCGGGGCGCCGCCGGTCGGGCCGCGTGGACGCCGTCCCAGAAGGTGACCGCATCGGTGGTGCTCATCAAGGCTCCTCTGTCGGTATGCCGCTCAGTCTTGCCAGGCGCGCCAGATTCGGCACGGAAACTTGCGGTTCTGGCAAGATGGCCCTGTGGATCGCAAGACGGACGACGACGTGCTCGACGCGGTGGGGCCGCGGCTCCGCGCGCTGCGTCGTGCCCGCGGCATCACCCTCGCCGACCTCGCGGCGACGACCGGTGTGTCGGAGAGCACCCTGTCCCGCGGTCGTCTCACTTCGAGTAGTCCCGGGCTCCAGCGGGGCACAGCCGAAGTGGTGCGTCACCGCGCCGGCAGAGCGTTCAGTTCGTCGGCGATCAGCAGGCCGGGGTCGAACTTCATTCCCGTGAAGTGGCCGGCCAGTTCGAGCGATAGAACGCCGTGCAGGCGGGTCCAGAAGGACAGGGCGCGATGCATGGTCGCGGCCGCCGCCGGGTGGCCGCCGGCCCACTCACGGTGGTTCTCGAGGTGGGCCTCGAACGGGGTCGCCGGTTCGTCCATCGGTGGCGCACCGCAGGCCTCGAGCAGGACCGTCATGACCTCGAACGAGATCGCCGTGGTGTCGTCGGGTGCGTGGTAGCCGGGAACGGGCGTGCCGTAGATCAGGAAGTACCGGTGCGGGTCGCTGCGGGCCCATTCCCGGATGACGCGAGCCAGCCCGGCCAGGTCGGCACCGGAGTCGAACGCCGCCCGGACGGTGTCGGCGAGACTTCGGTAGGCGTCGCGGATGAGCGCGGTGATCAACTCGTCGCGGCCGGCGAAGTACCGGTACAGCTCGGGGCCGCTCATGCCCATCTGTTTGGCGATCGCGTTGAGCGACAGCGCGGACACTCCCTCCACGGCGATCTGCTCCCACGCGTGTTGCTTGATCTCCATGCGCACCTGAGCCCGGGGGTCCGCCGTCCCGATCTGATCGGCGTCGACCGGGGCCGCGACGTGCTCGTCGGCCGGCCGCCCTCGGTGCTGGAGCACGGTCTGGCGTTCGAGACCCGATTCCAGGAAGTGGAGACATGACTGCTCATCCGGACGTGGTGCTCCTGGACGGTGAGGTCCTCACCGTCGATCGCGACTTCTCGACCGCCCAGGCACTCGCCCTGACCGGCGGCACGGTGACCGCCGTCGGCACCACCGCCGAGATCCGCGCGCTGGCCGGTCCGCACACCGAGGTCGTGGACCTTCGCGGGCGCACCGCCCTGCCGGGGATCAACGATTCCCACCTGCACACCTGCGCCTTCGGGCTCACCCGGCCGCCGCTCGCCCTCGACCTGACCTTTCCCGCCGTGCGTTCGATCGCCGGAATCCAGGCGGCCGTGAAGGACGCCGCCTCGGGTACCGCCCCGGGCACGTGGATCCGCGGCAACGGCTGGGATCTCGGCTACCTGGAGGAGTGCACGGCCGGGGACAGCATGCCGAACCGTCACGACCTCGACGTCGTCGCTCCCGCCCACCCTGTGTACCTGCAGGACTTCTCCGGCCATCTCACCTGGGCCAACACCGAGGCCCTCCGCCGGGCCGGCATCACCGCCGGCGGCACCGTCCCCGAAGGCGGTGTCATCCATACCGACGCGAGCGGGGAGCCAACCGGGTTGCTCGCCGAGGGCGCCCAGAACCTCCTGCAACGGCACCTGCCCCCGTACGGGCGCGACGAGATCGAGCACGCCATTCGCGGCGCCATCGCCACCCTGCACCGCGAGGGCATCACCAGCTACACCGAACCAGGCCTCGGTCCGGGCGGGGAGAGCCTCTTCGGCGGCGCCGCCGGCCCGCTCACCCTGGACGTCTACCAGGACCTGGCCCGCGCCGGCGAACTGAAGGCACGGGTGAACGTGCTGCTGCTGCTCAGCGGCATGGGCGGATCGTCGGCGGACATCGAGCGCGGCCTACGGGACGCATGGGTGCCGGACGGGATCGACCCCCGGCTGCTGCGCGTTCTCGGCGTGAAACTGTTCGCCAACGGCATCCCGCCCAACAAGACCGCGTGGGTCCGCGAGGCGTACAGCGGAGGCGGCTTCGGCTGCCTGTGCGTCCACGGCGCCGCCGACGCCCTGCGCACCAGGGAACTGACCGAGATGGTACGGCTGGCGCACAACGCGGGCCACCAGATCGGCGTACACGTGACCGGTGACCGCGCCATCGACGCGGTCGTCGACGCCTTCGAAGCGGCCCAGGTCGAGCACCCCCGCGACGATCCCCGGCACTACGCCATCCACGCCGACCTCATCGGGCAGCAGAGCCTGCACAAGCTGGCCGCCCACGGTTTCGGCGCCAACATGAACCCGGCGATCAAGTGGACGATCGCCGACATGATGGCGGAGATGCTCGGCGACGAGCGCGCCGCCTACCAGTGGCCGGTCCACTCGGCGCTGGCGGCGGGGATCAAGGTGACCAGCAGCTCCGACGCCCCCGTCACGTACCCCAACTGGAGGCAGGGGGTGGCCGCGATGCTGCTGCGCGAGTCCAAGGGCAGCGGGCGCGTCTACGGACCGGACGAGCGCGTCGGGCTCGCCGACGCCGTCCGCGCCTACACGGTCAACGCCGCCTGGCAGGACTTCGCCGAGGACTGGAAGGGCTCTCTGGAGCCCGGCAAGGCCGCCGACGTCACCGTGCTGGACGGCACCCTCACCGCCACCGACCCGCACGACCTGCCCGATACGCCGATCGCCATGACGATCTTCAACGGAGACATCGTCCACCGCGCCGCGAATCTGTGATCCAGGAAACGACTCAGCCGGGCGGATCCGGCATGTCCTCCCTGCTCAGTCGCTCGATGGGGCGTCGGCGATCGCGTCGACGGCCTGGGTCAGCTCACGCAGGGCCGGGAGCGCTTCGGACAGTGCCCGATTGTGGTCGTCGTCCAGGGATGCCAGCGCCGTCTCGATGATCGAGGTGTTGGCGCTCTTCCACTCGTCGACGGCCTCGATCCCCTTGTCCGTGAGCGTCAACGTGACCGCACGGCCGTCCAGGTGGCCGGCCGAACGGATGATCAGCCCCTTGGCCTGCAGACCGTTGACCAGCGTCGTCACCGAGTTCGGGGCCAGTCGCAAGCGCCGCGCGAGCTCTCCGGGCCGTACGCCCGGCTCGTCCGCGACCGCCGACAGCAGTTCCAGCTGTGCCACCGCGAGTGGATTGGCCGGATCGACGGTACGGGCCGCGCGGCGCATCGCCCGCCGCAACCGAGCGACCGTGTCGGCGAGTTCGGGCCCGGCGGGCACCGGTCTCTTGATGCCCTTCGCAGCGGAGATCGCAGTTCCATCGCGCTCGTCCATGACCGTCATTGTCGCCTTGCTCCCCCGGTTCGGTAGAGCTCTAGCGGGCCGACCGGTCGACCGGACCTGGCCCCCGCGACACTCACGGTGGCGGCCAGCGCGGCGGCCGCCATCATCGCGACCGCGATGCGCGCGCCGTCGATCGTCACTCCCGCCACGTGCAGTGCGAGGGTGACCAGCGCGATGCCCAGCGCGGTGCCGATCCCTCGGGTCATGTTGACCATCCCACCCGCGATGCCCGAGAGCCGCGCCGGGACGGCCGCCATGATGACGGTGTTGTTCGCGGGGATGAACACTCCCAGGCCGAACCCCAGCACCGCGAGAAGCGGGATCACCAGGACACTGGTCGCCGGCGCCGGAAGAAGCAACGCCAAGGCCGCCAGGCAGACCGCCGCGCCGCCGATGCCGCGTCCCCGGTTCCCCCACCGTCGGGGCAGAACACGGTCGGCGGCCAGGGCCGCGGCCGCGAACCCGACCGGCAACGCGGTCAGGACCAGGCCGACGTGCGCGGCGTCGCCGCGCAGGATCTGAGGGATCAGCGCGAGCGGCCCGAACAGCATCAGGTATCCGCACAGCGCCCCGAACAGGCCGCCGGCGATCCCCGGCGTACGGAGCAGCACCGGATCGACGAGCGGGAACCGCGCGCGGCGCTCCCGCCTCCACAACCCACCCCAGGCAAGGCACGACAGACCCGACAGGACGAGGACCGCGATTGCGGACAGCCCGAGCCCCGAAACGCCCGACAGCGCCAGCAGCAGGGTCGTCGTCGCCGCCGCGAGCAGCGACAGCCCCGGCCAGTCGAGGCGCCGCGCGGGGCTGCGTTCGCGCGTACGAGGCAGCAGGTAGTGGCCGGCCACGATGGCGGCGCATCCGACGGGAACATTCATCCAGAACACCCAGCGCCAGCCCACGGAGGCCACCAACAGCCCGCCGACCGTCGGCCCGAGCGCCAGGCCCAGCGCCTGCCCGGCGGCCTGCAGCCCCAGGCCTTGGCGCAGCCGTTCTCGCGGCACGCTGACGCTGACCAGAGCGACGCTGTTCGCCTGCAGCATCGCGGCACCGGCCGCCTGCACCAGCCGGAAGACCACCAGCGACCCCAGAGACGGCGCCAGCCCGCATGCGGCCGACGCCACGGTGAACACGACGAACCCCTGCAGGTAGACGAGCTTGCGGCCGACCGTGTCGGCGAAGCGGCCGACCGCGGCCAGCAGGCCGACCAGGACGAGCAGATAGCCCAGCGACACCCACTGCACCGAGGCCAGCGGGGCCACGAACTCTCGTTCGATGGCCGGATAGGCGACGGTCACGATGCTCGCGTCCAACTGGCCCATGAACGCGCCGACGCACACGGAGCAGACCGCCAGCCAGGGCGCCCACCGATGCTCCCGGACGGCCTTCGGGCGAGCACGCTCGCGCAGCAACGTCACACCGCCCCCTCACCTGAGGCGGCACCGCTCCAGGGGGACATCCGATCCTCCTCAAGGCCGGCGCGGCATGCCGGGATGGCCGCTCCCATCTAGTTCTGCTCCAGAATAACCATCCTTTAGTTCTGCCTGAGAACAACCCGTCGGCTCGCGCTGTACGGGCCGGGTCACCGACGCGACGGGCCAAGGGGGCCGGATACGCCGGATACACCGGATACACCGGATCGCCGACTAGTGCTCGGAGGGAACCGCGTTACGGGTGGCGGTGCAGCTGCCCGGCTACGTGGCGAGCCGCGGCGCCCCGGCCCTCACCGGCCGCGGGCCGGGAAGCCGCCGACGGGACCGGGGACCCGCGGCCGCGCGGGTCATCTCGTCGCCGGAAGGTCCAGCGTGACGGTGAGCCCTCCGCCGGGCGTCTCGGACAGCGTGACGTCTCCGCCGTCGGCGGTGATCAGGCGGTGGACGATCGGCAGGCCCAGGCCGGTGCCGCCCGCCCGGCCGGTGCGGAACCTGCGGAACGCCTCGGCCATCGCCCCCGGCGACATTCCGGCGCCGTCGTCGGCGACGGTGACCCGGACGCGGTGGCCGGTGCGGCCTGCGCCGATCCGCACGTGGCCGCCCTTGGGCGTCGCGGTGAGCGCGTTGTCGACCAGGTTGTCGATCGTCTGTTCGAGGCGGCCGGGTCCCAACATCGCGGTCAGGGGCTCGCCGGGTTCCAGGAGGAGTTCGACTCCTCGCTCGGCCGCGACCGGCCGCCAGGCGTCCACGCGCTCCCGAAGCAGATCGGTGACCGCGATCACCTGCGGGGGCGTCGTGGTGTTCTCCGCCCGCGCGACGGCGAGGAGCCCGTCGACCATGCGGGCCAGTCGGCCCAGCTCGTCCAGCGCGGCCTCGAACTCGGCCGCGTCCGCCTCGCGCCCACCGGACCTGGCCTCCTCGGCGAAGAGTTCGATGCGCAACCGCAGCGCGGCCAGCGGCGTGCGGAGCTGATGGGAGACGTCCGCCAGCACGGCGCGGCTGTCATAGATCAGGTTCTCCAGGCGGGCGGCCATCACGTTGAACCGCTCGGCGAGGCCGCGCACCTCCGGCGGGCGACGCGGTGGATCGGCGCGTGCCGCCAGTTCGCCGGCGCCGAGGGCCTCGGCGGCCAGGCCGAGCCGACGTAGTGGGCGACCGACCCACCTGGCCAGGTAGACGGTGAGGACGACGGCGGTGACCACCGCCGCGAACGCGACGAGGCCGAGCCGCATCCACAGCCGGTCGACCCGCTCCCGCAGTGGAGTGAGCGGCCGGGCCAGCAGCACCGCGCCCTTCACCCGCTCGTCCTGGGCCCCGATCGGCACGATCGCCAGCAGGCGGTCGCCGAGGTCGGAGACGCGGGTCTGTCCGCGCAGGCCGATGGCGACGCGGTCGGGCGTGTACAGGCCGCTGTCGCGGCCGACGAGGACGCGGCTCTTCCGGTCGACCACGGTGACCACGGCCTGGTCGCCGCCCTCGGCCTCGCGGCGCACCATCGCCAGCCGGGCGGGCAGGGTCGTCGCGTTGTCGCGGTCTTCGATGCCCTCCTCGGCCGTGGTGGCGAGCGCGCGGGCGAGCTCGAGCGTGCTGGTCTGGTAGTCGCGTCGATGCTGGTCGGCCATCGCGAATCCCAACGGCAGCAGCGCGCCGATGATCAGGCCGCCGGTCAGGACGAGGAAAGCCGCGAGGATCCGGCTGGTCACTCGAGGTCCCCGAGCCGGAAACCCCGGGCGTAGACGGTCTGAATGGCCGACGGGTCGCCCAGCTTCCGGCGAAGCGCCGCGATGTGGACGTCCAGGACGCGGGTGGGGCCGTACCAGTGGGTGTTCCACACGCGTTCGAGGATCTCCTGACGGTTCACCACCCGTCCCGGGTCGGTGGCGAGGCACTCGAGGATGTCGAACTCGGTCGGGGTGAGAGAGACCTCGGTGTCCCCTGAGGTCACCCGCCGGGTCCGCGTGTCGATGATCAGCGAGCCGTGCCGTAGCAGATGCGTCTCGGTCAGCCTGCTGCGGCGCAGCACCGCCCGGATCCGCGCCATCAGCTCGGCGAACCCGAACGGCTTGACGATGTAGTCGTCGGCGCCGGCGTCCAAGGCGGCGACCCGGTCCGGCTCCTCCCCGCGCGCGGTGATGACCAGGATGGCGCCGTCGGACCGTTGCCGGAGCGTGCCGCACAGCTCGGTGCCGTCGGCGTCGGGCAGGCCCAGGTCGAGGAGGACCACGTCGTAGGACTCGGCGGCCAGGGCGTCCGCGGCCGTGCTCACGGCGCACGCGTCGTATCCGGCCCGGGTCAGACCGCGCTGGAGGGAGGCGGAGATCCCCGGATCGTCCTCGACTATCAAGATCCGTACCGGCACGTCGGTCACGCTCTCACGGTACGGCCGTCGGTCCGATCTGAACGACTTCTGAACATTTCCCTTGAGCAGTGTTCAGCCATGAGCCGCGACAGTGGAGCAGACCGACCCCACCGGCTGAACCTCCCAGAAAGACCGTCATGTTCTCCACCATCATGGGACTCCCCGCCCACCCCCTCGTCATCCACGCGGTGGTGGTCCTCATCCCGCTGGCCGCCCTGGGCGCGATCGTGGTCGCCGTCTGGCCCGCCGCCCGGCAGCGGTACGCCCCGCCGGCCCTCGGGGTGGCGACGGTGGCCCTGCTCTCGGTCCCCCTCGCCACGCACACCGGCGAACTCTTGGAAGCCCATGTCAAGCGGACACCGCTCGTCGAACGGCACACCGAGATGGCCGACGGCCTGCTGCCCTTCGCCGCCCTGCTCTGGCTGGGCCTGGCCGTACTGGTCTTCGTCCGCTGGTACGAAGCCAAGCGGAACGTGCGGTGGGGCCGGTACCTGACCGCCGCCGCCGCGATCGTCGCGGTCGTCGGCGCGGTGGCCAGCGGCGTCCAGGTGGTCCGCATCGGCCACAGCGGCGCCACGGCCGCCTGGCACGGCGTCGGCACCTCATCCTCCGGGCGAGCCGCCGGCCCGCACCACTAGAGGGTGAACGACTTCTTCACACTTCGGGCACGGCTTTCGAACATCCCGCCGATGACACTCGAACCTGAGCGCACGTCAAGGGGGAACGAACGATGCAGCATCCCGAACGTTCACGCCGGCGCCGTCGCGACGCCGGCCTGAACCAGGTGACGTCCTGGACTCGCCGAACGGTCGGCGTCGGCGTCGTTCTGTCCGGCCTGCTGACCGCCGGCCTGGCGCACCTGCTGCCAGGGCAGGCCGCCGACCGACCGCACGCCGGCCCGACCGCTCGGACGCCCTCGGAGCAGCCGGCCCCGCCGTCGACCACGAACTCGCCGCCGTCCGCCTCGACCGGATCCTCCGCCTCCGCGCGGCCGCGCCGGGCTCACCGCCACCACCTCACGCCGCCCGCGACCGCGCCGGCCGCTCCGCCGAGCGCCCCGACCAGGCGGCCGACGCACGCGACCTCGGGCGGCTCGTGATGACGGGCGTACTCGGCTTCCCGATCTGGGGCACGACGGCGCGGCTCGTCGTCACCGACCCGAGGCGGCTCGACGCGGCGCGGGCGGCCCTCGACGTCGAGCTGACGGCGATGGGCGCGGCGTGCGACCGGTTCCGCGCCGACTCGGAGCTGTCGCGGCTCAACGCCGCGGGCGGCCGGCCGGTCGAGGTGTCCGCCCTGTTCGCCCAGACGCTGAGGCGTGCCCTGGAGGTGGCCGAGGCGACCGATGGCGCGGTCGACCCCACGGTCGGGGCCGCGCTGGTGGCAGCGGGATACGACCGGGACATCGCGGAGGTGCTCCGTGGCGGTCCGGCACCGCGTCTGGTCCGGCGACGGGTCGCGGGCTGGCGCACGATAGGTCTCGACGGGCAGGTCGTACGGCTGCCCCGCAGCGTGCGACTGGATCTGGGCGCGACGGCGAAGGCGCTGGCCGCCGACCGGGCCGCCGCGCGGGCGTCCGCGGACACCGGCTGCGGGGTGCTCGTCGGGCTGGGCGGCGACATCGCGGTCAGCGGGCCGCCGCCTGAGGGCGGCTGGCGGATCCGCGTGAGCGACGATCACCGCGACGACGGCGCGGACGGCTCCGGTCAGGACGTCGTGATCACCACGGGGGGCCTGGCCACCTCGTCGGTGACCGTACGGCGCTGGCGGCGCGGAGACCAGTGGCTGCACCACATCATCGACCCGGCGACCGGCATTCCCGCCGCCTCCTGCTGGCGTACGGCCAGTGTGGCGGCGGCCACCTGCGTCGACGCCAACGCCGCCGCCACCGCGGCCCTGGTCAAGGGCTGGGGGGCGAGCACGTGGCTGGTCGGCCTGGGACTGCCGGCCCGCCTGACCCGTCTCGACGGGCGGGCGTTCGCGCTGGCCGGCTGGCCCGAGGAGGCGGCCGGGGCGGTCCCGCACAGCCCGGCGAAGGCAGCGGCGGCCGCTGCGGACAGCCCGGCGAAGGCGGCCGTGGCGACTGCGGAGAGTCCGGGGAAGGCGGGTGTTCCGCCCACGGACGCGCGGCCGGCGGGAGGGCGGGCGGGATGAACCTCCTGTGGTACGCCACACGCGCGACCGGAGAGGTCACGCTGGTGTTCCTCACGGTCGTGCTGACGCTCGGCGTGCTGTCGGCTCTTCGCGTCGGCGGGCGGCGAGTGCCGCGGTTCGTGCTCGCCGGGCTGCACCGCAACCTCACCCTGGCCGCCCTCGGTTTCCTCGCCGTGCACATCGCGACCACGGTCGCCGACTCCTACGCGCCGATCGCCCTGACCGACGTCGTCGTGCCGTTCGGTTCGGCGTACCGGCCGATCTGGCTGGGCCTGGGCGCCGTCGCCTTCGACCTGGTCGTCGTCGTCGCGGCGACCAGCCTGCTGCGGACGAGACTCGGCTATCGCCGCTGGAAGACGCTGCACTGGGCGGCGTACGCCTGCTGGCTCGCCGCCTTCGTGCACGCGCTCGGTACCGGTTCGGACGTCCGGTCCTCGCTCTTCCTCCTGCTCGCCGGGGTCTGCGCCGCCGTCACACTGGCCGCCGTGGCCTGGCGGCTGGCGGCCGCGGGGCCGGGCAACGCGGGCCTGCGGGCCGGGGCCGGACTGCTGACGCTCGTGACGGTCCTGGTCGTCGGTGCCTGGGCCGTATCCGGTCCGCTGGCGAGCGGCTGGGCCCGGCGCTCCGGAACGCCCGCCTCGCTGCTCGGGAGCGCGAGCATCCCGCGGACGGGGACGACCGACCGTCCGCCGGCCCCACCGTCGACGCGGGCCACGCCATCGGCCGATGGCGGTGACGAAGGAGGGGACGGGGAGTGACCACGGGAACGGCGACATCGCGCGCCGTACGCCTGCTCGCCGGATATCACGCGCTGGGCCGGCGGGCGGGGCTGCGCGACCACCTGGCACAGTACGGCGCGCCGCCGCCGGCCGCGGCGGACGCCTCGTTGATCCGGGCCGTCGAGGAGTCCGGGCTGACCGGCCGGGGCGGCGGCGGTTTCCCGACCGGCCGCAAGCTTCGCTCGGTGGCCGCCGGACGGCGGCCCGCCGTGGTCGTCGTCAACGCCGCCGAAGGCGAACCGGCCAGCGGCAAGGACCGCGCGCTGCTGACGGTGGCGCCCCACCTCGTGCTGGACGGGGCCACGCTCGCCGCCGGCGCCGTCGGCGCCCGCGAGATCGTGGTGTGCGTGCACGCCGAGCGGGACGCCGGTGAGGGACCGGACGCCGGCGCGCGGCGAGGCGGAGTCACCACCCTGGCGGACACGGTCCGGCGCGCGATCGCCGAGCGCGAGCAGGCCCGGCTGGCGCCGGTGCCGCTACGGGTGACCGCCGTACCGCCCCGCTACGTCGCCAGCGAGGAGACCTCCCTGGTCCGCTGGATCGACGCGGGCGATGCCCGGCCGTCCTTCACGCCGCCACGCCCCTTCGAGCGCGGCGTCGGCGGCCGGCCGACGCTGGTCGGCAACGCCGAGACCTTCGCGCACATCGCGCTGATCGCGCGTTACGGTCCCGGCTGGTTCCGATCGTGCGGCAGCCGGGAGGCACCGGGCACGGCCCTGTTCACGGTCTCGGGCGCGGTCGCTCGCCCCGGCGTGGTCGAGGCACCGCTCGGCACGCCGGTCGGTGAGATCCTGCGCCTGGCCGGCGGCCCGTCCGAGCCGCTGCAGGCCGTGCTGGCCGGCGGATACGGCGGTACCTGGCTGGCACCGGAACTGCTGGACCTCCCGACGACGCCGTCGGCGTTCGAGGCCGCGGGCCTCGCGCTGGGACCGGGCATCCTGGTCGCGCTGCCCGAGCGGGCGTGCGGCGTGGCGGAGTCGGCACGGGTCCTGGCATGGCTCGCCGCCGAGACGGCCGGGCAGTGCGGGCCCTGCGTCCACGGGCTGCCGGCGATCGCCGCGGACTTCGCCGAGATCGCGGCCTGCCGGGCGAGCACGGAGCTGTACCGCCGGCTCGACCGGCGGCTGTCGGTCGTCCCGGGTCGTGGCGCCTGCCGCCACCCGGACGGTGCCGTACGGTTCGCGGCCAGCGCCCTGCGCGTCTTCGGACGGCATCTGCGGGTCCACGCGCGCGCGAAGGGCTGTCTGTTCGCCCAGTGGCCGTCGATCCTGCCGATTCCCGAGGAGTGGTGACCATGCCATGGCGGCTCAGGGTCGACCCGATCGCCTGCACAGGGCACGGCCTGTGCGCCGAGCTCCTTCCGGAGACGATCGACCTGGACGAGTGGGGATACCCGATCGTCGGGCCCCTGCCCGACCGGCTGCTGCCGCTGGCGCGCCGCGCGGTGGCGGACTGCCCCACCCTGGCACTGCTGCTCGAACGCGACCGCACGCGCTGACCGGCTGGTCGAGACCTCAAAGGCAGGCCAGCCGGTCGTTGCCGAAGGTTTGTCGGTGTGGGAGGTCTCCGCCGCCGGGGGCCGGCCGACGGCGGTCGCGGCGTCAGTCCCGCAGAGCGTTCAGTGTGGCCTGCAGGTCGAACGCGGCGTTGGCGCGCCGGTTGTGCGGAAGCCTGGCGAGCAGCGCCGCCATGCCGCAGGTGTTGGTCAAGGCGGAGAACACCAGCCCGGCGCCGACGGCTGCCGAGATCCAGCGGACGCCGGGCACGAACAGGTCGACGATCAGACCGAGGACGACCAGCGAGCCGGCGGCGAGCCGGACCTGGCGGTCCATCGCCCAGACCGTCCTACCGTCCGGCTGCCGGTCGAGGGGGCGTCCGCCCTGTGCCCAGGCACTGGTACCACCCACCAGAGTGATGGCGGGGATGCCCGCCGCCGCCAACCGGCCGCAGGCGGTCTGTGATCGGGCGCCGGAGGCGCACACGAGGGCCAGCCCGCCGCGTTCGGCGGCGGCACGCAGCACGGACAGGGCTGGCTGGAGCTGGTCGAGGGGAATGTTGTGGGCGCCTGCTATGTGGCCGCCGGCGTACTCCCCTGGGGAGCGCACATCGATGACCGTGAGGTCGCCGAGACGGGAGTGCAACTGCTGCGGGGTCATGGTCGAGTCCATCGAGAGTCCTTTGGATCCATCAGGGCGGGAACGGCCGGGTGGTGACCCGGCCGTGCGGGACGTGGCCGGTGAGCACCGGGTGCGGTGGGCGTGGCTCAGCGCAGGGCGTCGACGAACATGAGCGCGGCGACGGCCAGCAGGGCGATCGCGAAGATCTTCTGCACCGTGCCGTCGGAGAGCTTCTCCGCCCACCGTTTGCCCTTCCAGGCGCCGAGGACGGCCGTGCCGGTGAAGGGCCCGACGACCGACCAGTCGATGGCGCCGGTGCCACCCGCCCGAGGTATGAGGGCGGCCAGGGAATTGACGCTGATCACCAGCAGGCTGGTTCCGATCGCCTCGGCCATGGGGAGGGCGAGGACGAATACCAGGGCGGGTACGGTCAGGAAGCCGCCACCGACCCCGAGCAGGCCGGTCACCGCGCCGAGGCCGGAGCCCGCGGCGGCGGCCTTGCCCGGACCGGCCGCGGTGCCCGGCACCGTGTCGGGTCCCGGGGCGAGCATGCGCCAGGCGGCCAGGCCCGCCGCCAGGGCGAAGGCCGCGCTCAGCAGCGCGCCGGGGAGATGGGCGGAGATCGCTCCGGCGGCCGCCGCCGCCGGCAGACCTGCGGTGGCGAACAGGGTGCCGGTGCGCCAGCGGACCCGGCCCGCCCTGGCGTGGGCGAGCAGTCCGATCAGGGAGGTCGTGGCGACGATCAGCAGGCTGGCGGTGGTGGCCTGGGAGGGGCTGAACCGCAACAGGTAGATCAGGGCGGGGACGGCGAGCATGCTGCCTCCGCCGCCCAGCCCGCCCAGTGCCAGGCCGACCGCGCCTCCGGCGATGAGGGCCAGGGGAAGCACGGTCACACGATCTGCCCGTGCCGCCCCGGTACGACCAGGTCGGCGTCGTAAGCCGCGGGGAAGTCGTCGTCGACGGCGACGACCTGACGGCCGACGGCGTCCAGCAGGGAGGCGGCGATCGCGGCGCGCAGGCCGCTGCCGCAGTGCACCCACACATTCCCGTCCGGGACCTCGTGCAGGCGCTGCTGCAGTTGGTGCAGCGGGATGTGCACCGACCCCTCGATGTGTCCCGTGGCCCGCTCGGAGGCGCGCCGCACGTCCAGCACGACCAGGTCCTCGCCCCGGGCACGGGCCTCGGCCAGCTCGGCGAAGTCGGCACGGGGGTACGAGCGCAGCGCCGCCGGATCGGTCGCCCACCGCTCGGGGGCACCGGTGGCGGCCGCGGCGGGACGGTCGATGCCCACGCGCACCAGCTCCCGCTGGGCGACGGCGAGCTGCTCGGGGCTCTCGGCGAGCAGGGTGACCGGCCTGCCCCAGGGGATGAGCCAGGCCAGGTAGGTGGCGAGCTTGCCGTCGAGCTCGAAGTTGAGCGCGCCGGCGACGTGGCCGTCGGCGAAGGCGATGCGATTGCGCAGGTCGACCACCCACTCGCCGGCGGCCAGCCGCTCGGCGATCTGCGCGGCGTCCGCGCGCTGCGGCTCGGTCAGGTCGACCGGGGCCGGACCTGTGGCGTTGGCCGGGCTCATGTGGGTGTAGTAGGCGGGGACGTCGTCGAGGTCGGCCAGCAGCTCGGCGACGAACGCGTCGACGTCCTTGGTCAGCGCCATGTTCCGCGCCTTCTCGGCGCCGATCGTGGTGCACTCCCCCTGCGTCTGGGCGGAGGAGCAGAAGCTGCCGAACCCGTGCGTGGGCAGCACCCGCACCTGGTCCGGAAGCCGGGCCAGACGGTGCGCGGAGGCGTGCTGGGCGCGGGCGAGCTGTTCGGTCAGCCGAGGATCGACCAGGTCAGGACGGCCGACGGCGCCGATCAGCAGCGACCCGCCGGTGAACGCGGCCACCGGTGTCCCGCCGTCCTCCAGGACGTAGGAGGTGTGGTGCGGGGTGTGCCCGGGGGTGGCCACCGCCCGCAGCACCAGACCGTCCTCCACCGTGACGGTGTCGCCATCGGTCACCGGCATCCGGTCGAAAGCGACGCGGGCGCCGGCCGGGACGAGGTAGCGCGCCCCCGTCAGGCGAGCCAGGTCCAGACCGCCGGTGACGTAGTCGTTGTGCAGGTGGGTCTCCACCACATGCGTGATCCGCACCCCCCGCCGGGCCGCCACGGCCAGGACCTGATCGATGTCCCGGGGCGGGTCCACCGCCACCGCGGCGGTGCGCCCACCGGCCAGGTAACTGCGATTGCCCAGCCCCTCCATGGTCAGCGTCTCGACGAAGTACATGCCATCCTCCTTCCCGAAATACCCCCCTGGGTATATGTTCGGCGGGACACAACATATACCCCCACCCGTATCTTCCGAACGCGGGGTGTCTCCGGGGAGCTGGGGAAGGCCGACCGGCCGGGCGGCGCGAGCCTCCGTACGGGCCGCACCACTCCATACCCCCTGGGGTACCATGGGCGGGCGCCGAATCCCGAGGAGGTACCCCATGGGCGGAGAAGAAGAGGCGATGAACGCGGTACTCAACCGCCTGCGCCGCGCCCAGGGCCAGTTGGCCGGGGTGATCGCGATGATCGAGGCCGGGCGTGACTGCAAGGACGTGGTGACCCAGCTCGCCGCGGTCTCCCGCGCCCTGGACCGCGCCGGCTTCAAGATCGTGGCCACCGGCATGCGCCAGTGCCTGACCGCCGCCGACGGCGAGGCACCGCCCCTCACCGAGGCGGAACTGGAGAAGCTCTTCCTCGCCCTGGCCTAGGGTCCGCGGCCGGGCCGGGCGCGCGGCAGGCGCGCCCGGTCGAAGCGCTCGTCCTCTTCGGGGGCCAGGTCGATCCGGATGATCGCCGCGGTCAGCGACGGTATCCAGCAGCGCCTCGCCGTAGCCGAGCATGTCCGCCATGATGACCAGGACGTGCCGCCCGCCGGTGAAGACCAGGTGCCCGGCGATCGTCAGCGCCAGGCGCGGCGTGAGCACCCGTTCGACGACGGCCACCGGCGCAGGCGGACGGCGCTGATCGCCTGCGGTTACCCCCGCACGGCGAAGGGGAGGATCCGGCGCACCGCGGAAGGAGGCAAGCTGGCCGCCATCCGGGAGGGCCGGCTCCCCTCCATCCGGGTGGGGTGACGCACGAACGCATCGGCCCGGACGACGATTCCGGCTGACCCGCGGAGTGCTCGGCGAGTGCTTGATCGACGGCGCGGCCCTGCGAGCAGGGACGGAAGTCCTCGAATGGGAGGGAAATCCGCCTCTACGTTCCGGCCGGGGATTCGCCTGGGATGAAGGTGCAGTCCAGCTGAGGAGGATCCCATGGGAACACCAGCCCGCAGGGAGCCCAGACTCCCGGATCTCTTCGACCTGATGGAGATGCCGTTCACCACGCTACGGCCCTTCACCGCCCAGGCCATCCGTATCGAGGACTACCTCGATGACGACAAGTACGTCATCCGAGCCGAACTGCCGGGCATCGACCCGAGCCGCGACGTTGAGATCAGTGTCTCGCGAGGGATCCTGACGATCCGCGCCGAACGCGAGGAACGGCGCGAGGGACGCCGTCACTCCGAGTTCCGGTACGGCACCTACGAACGCCACGTCCGGCTGCCGGATCGTGTGCGCGAGGAGGACATCACGGCGGCTTACGACCAGGGCATCCTCACGGTCACCGTGCCGCTGCAGGAGGCGAAAGAGGCCACACGCCGCATTCCGATCCAGCACTGAGCACCGGCCCGCCGGTGATCCCACCGCCCGTGTCGAGTCGGGGCGTTCGGTCAAGGCGGCAGTCGCCCGGTGACGTGCCCGACCGGCACAGAGGAATCAGGAGCCCGCCATGAAGACCTGCCGATGCGTACTCGGTGACGACATCGAGGCGATCATCTTCGAGGTCGACGGCGTCGTCATCGACAGCGCCCGCCCGGTTGAGCAGCTCCGTCGAGTGGTACGCGGCGGAGCTGCTCAACCGGGCGGGCGTCACGGACATGTTCGACGTGCGGCTGGACGGCCTGGACGCCCCTGGGACGGGTATGCCCGTCCAAGCCGAACCCGGCCTGTTGCTGGAGGCGGCCCTGCGGCTGAGGACGCCACCGGCGCGGACGGCGGTCGTCGAGCAGTCGCTCGCCGGTGTCTCGGCCGGCCGGCATGGCGCCTTCGGCCTGGTCGTGGGGGTCGACCGCACCGGCGAGGCGGCCGCTCTGCGTGACCACGGCGCGGACGTGGTGATCGACGATCTGGCCCAGATGCGGCTCGTCGCCGAGCCCGCCATGGCGGGACTGCCCTGACCGTACGAATTGATACCGATACGGACGACGTACATTCCGGCCTCCTGACCTTGATTCCTCTTTGATCACCCGGCGTCCGGCCGGGGCTGGGACGGCGGCGAGATCAGCGGACGGTCGGCACGACGGCCAGCGGGCAGTGCGCGCGGTGCAGCAAGGCGTGGCTGACCGATCCCAGCAGCAGGCCGCTGAAACCTCCCCTTCCCCGGGTGCCCACGACGAGAAGATCGGCGCGCGCGGAGGCGCCGGCCAGGATTCGCGCCGGACGGCCGTGCTCGACGTCGAAGACGACCTCGACCTCGGGGAACTTGTCCTGCCAGGTGGCCAACGACGTCTCCACCAGACGCAGCTCCTCTTCGGCCACGATCTGGGGGTCGTAGACCAGTGGCTGCATGTCACCCGGCCCTCTCGAGGCGGGATGGGACCAGACGTGGAGAGCGCGCAGCCGCGCTTTACGGAGCGCGGCCTCCTCGAACGCGAACCCGACGGCCGGCTCGCCGACCGCCGATCCATCCACTCCGACCACGACCTCCCGCCGTACCGCGGGTTCCAGGTCCCGTACGACCACGGTGGGGACTCTCGCGTGCGTGACGACCTGCAGTGTCGTCGAGCCCAGCAGCAGACCGGTCGCCGCGCCCATGCCATGGCCGCCCAGCACGATCATCGCCGCGTTCCCCGCCTTGCTCAGGAGCACGCGGGCCACCTGACCGGGCGCGGTCTCCGCCTGGACCATGACGCCGGGGACGCGTTCGCGAGCGGTGGAGACCGCTCTCGCCAGCAGGTCCCTGCCGCCGGTCAGCAGCCATTCCCGTACGGCTCCGAGCCGCGGGTCGACCGGGGTGTCGTACATCCACTCGGCCTCGGCGAGCACGATCCGCAGGGGCAGAGCTCGGCGGACCGCCTCATCGGCCGCCCATTCGACCGCTCGGAGGCTCTGGTCCGAGCCGTCGGTCCCGACGATGATCTCGCTCATGATCAGCCCCTTCCTCCCGCTGTCGCCCCGCCGGCACGATCGGGTACGGCGAGCGGGCCGGCTCGGGATGAGCACGGTCTCGCCTCCCATCGCATCCGCCGACGGTGACGGCCGCCAGAGGTCGAAGGTCCCCCGGACGACGTCCGTGTGGCCTTGAGATCTCCCGCACGACGGGAGATGGCGGAACCCACGATCCTTCTCGCGAGGGAGGCCCGCCTGCCCGGGCCGACCATGGAACTCCGGTACCGCGGTCACTGGGGCATCCGGCCCCTGGACGCCGCCCCCGTCGGGGCCGCTGCGGCGGAACCGAGGATTCCCGGGGGGATCCACCACCGGGCTCGTCAGATCGATGTCCGGTGAACGCCCGGGGCGACTCGCGTCACGAGCGCACTATGTCCAGGTCGAGGAAGTGGGCGGCGCAGGAGATGCACGGGTCGTAGCTGCGAATCGCCTGCTCGCATGCGGCGGTGAGGGCGGCGTCGTCGAGGTCGAGGCGATCCTGCACCAGGCGGCGCAGATCCTCCTCGATGGCCGCCTGGTTCTGCGAGGTGGGCGGGACGATCCGGGCCGAGGTCAGGACACCGTCCGCGTCGATGTCGTAGCGGTGGAACAGCACCCCGCGGGGAGCCTCGGTCGCGCCGTGCCCGCGGCCCGCCCGCGGCCGCAGCGGGACGTACGGCCGCGGCGGGGGCCGGTAGGCGGCGATGATCCGCAGCGCCTCCTCGACGGCATGGACGATCTCGACGGCGCGGACGACGATGCTCTGGGCCGGGTTGCGGCACTGCCCGGCGAGCCCGGCGGCGTGCGCGGCCTCTCGTGCCAGCGGCGAGAGCAGGTCGCGGTTCAGCGCGAATCGTGCCAGCGGCCCGGTGAGGTACCGGCCGCCGTGCGCGAGCCGGGCGTGCAGGGCGGTGGAGTGCGGAACCTGCTCCTCGATCACCTGCTCCTCGAAGCCGGCGACCTCGAAGGCAGCACCCGTGGTGGTCCGGGGCGTGCCGCGTTCCAGCGGATAGTCCTCGCCCGTGAGCGCGAGGAACTCATGGTCGATCGTCAGGTCGGGGAACTCGAAGCCGGCGACCCAGTGGACGGTGTCGAGCGCGTCCTGGAGCGCCCGCCGGAGCTGCGGTACGAGCCGGGACAGCTCGGCGGGGACCGGGATCCGGTGGAACCCGCCGATCCGTACGTTGATCGGGTGGATGGCCCGGCCGCCGAGCAGCTCGATGATCGCGTTGCCGGCCTTCTTGAGCGCGAGACCGCGTTCGACCAGCGGCCGATGGTCGCGGGCCATCTCGATGGCGCTGGAGCAGCCGAGGAAGTCCGGGGCGTGCAGCAGGTAGATGTGCAGGGCGTGGCTCTCGATCCACTCTCCGCAGTAGAGCAGGCGGCGCAGGTCGTTCAGCGGCCCCTCGACCGCGACGCCGCACGCGTCCTCCACGGCCCGGCACGCGCTGAGCTGGTAGGCGACGGGGCAGATCCCGCAGATCCGGGAGGTGATGTCCGGCGGCTCGGTGTACGCGCGGCCCCGCAGGAGGGCCTCGAAGAAACGCGGTGGCTCGTAGATGTTCAACCGGATCTCCGCGACCCGGTCGCCGGCGATCCGTACGTACATCGCGCCCTCGCCCTCCACCCGCGCCAGGGCGCCGACGCTCAGGAGCCGCTCACGCCGGTGGGTCATCCGGGATCTCCTTGAACGCGGCGACGTTGAAGGTCGAGAAGACGCGATCCATGTCGGGGCGCGTCATGCCGAGGTCGCCGAGCCAGGTCTTGAGCGAGCCGGTGTTGGGCCGCGCGGAGGGGCCGAAGCAGCCGTAGCAGCCGCGTCCGTAGGCGGGGCAGATCGCTCCGCAGCCGGTGTGGGTGACCGGTCCGAGGCAGGGGGTGCCGTGGGCGACCATGACGCACACGGTGCCGCGCATCTTGCACTCGAAGCAGACCGGATGGTCGGGGATGCCGGGCTTACGCCCGGCCAGGAAGGCGGACAGCACTTCGAGGAGCTGCCGCCGGTCGATCGGGCAGCCCCGCAGCTCGAAGTCGACCGGCACATGGGCCGAGATCGCTGTGGAGTCGGCGAGCGTGGCGACGTACTCGGGCGTGGCGTAGACCGCGGAGCGGAACTCCTCGACGTCGGCGAAATTGCGGAGGGCCTGGATGCCGCCGGCGGTGGCGCAGGCGCCGATCGTGACGAGCCTCCGGGAGATCCTCCTCACGTGCTGGATCCTCTCAGCGTCGGCCGGGGTCGAGATCGAGCCTTCGACAAGCGACACGTCGTACGGGCCGTCCGTCACGGCGCTGGAGGCCTCGAGGAAGTGCGCGATCTCGATCTCGCCCGCCAGCGTCAGCAGCTCGTCCTCGCAGTCGAGAAGGGTGAGCTGGCAGCCGTCGCAGGAGGCGAACTTCCACACGGCGAGCTTCGGGGCCATCTACCGCTCCTTCACCGCGAGCTCCGGCGCGGCGTCCCGGTAGGCCACGACCGGGCCGTCGCGGCAGATCAGCCAGGAGCCGAGCTGGCAGTGGCCGCACCATCCGACGCCGCAGCGCATGTTGCGTTCGAGAGAGATCCGCACGTCGGTGGTCCCGCCGTCGCAGAGCGCCTGCGCGGTCAGGCGCATCATGATCTCCGGGCCGCAGATGAAGGCCGTGGTGTTCGCCGGGTCGGCGTCGACCAGGTCCAGCAGCGTGGTGATCAGCCCGACGCGCCCCGGCCAGCCGTCGCCGGCGTGGTCGACCGTCACCTCCACGCGTGCGCCGTGGTGGCGCCACCGGTCGAGCTCCGCCTGATACAGCAGGTCGGCCGGAGTACGGGCACCGATGAGGACCGTGATGGCGCCGTAGGATTCGCGGCGTTCCAGCGCGTACAGCAGAGCGGGGCGCAGTGGCGCGAGCCCGATCCCGCCGCCGGCGAAGACGAGGTCCCGGCCGGCCACGTCCTCGACGCCCCATCCGACGCCGTACGGGCCGCGGACGCCGATCATCCGGCCCGGTTCGCTGGTGGCCAGGGCGCGACTGACCGCGCCGACGTCGCGGACCGTCTGCTCGATGACCGTGCCGGTACGGCTGACGGAGATGGGCGCCTCCCCGATGCCGAACGCGTACATCATCGTGAACTGGCCGGGCCGTACGGGCGGGATCGGCTCGCCGCACGGCCGCAGGACGAGCGTCGCCGTGTCGTGGGTCTCCTCCCGGCGTTCCGCCACCCGGTACCGGGCCGGGGTCATGGCCGTCATTCATGCCGTCCCCACGGCGCGCCGTACAGGTCGAGCAGCCGCATGCGGGTGTTCTGCAGCCGGTCGAGCATGACGGCGGCGAACCGGCGGGTCAGCTCGTATCCCAGTGCCGGGTCCTCGGCGCACATCGTGCGTACCGCCCGGGCGTCCAGGGCGATCGCCCGGACCGGCTCGGCGGCGAGCGCTCCGAACCGCCAGGCGTACGGCGGGAAGAGCCATGACCAGCCGAGCACGGTGCCCCGCCCGAGCGTCTCGACGATCACGGTGCCGCGGCCCGGGATGTGCAGGTCGAGGGAGACCCGGCCGGCCTGGATCAACCAGAACCGGTCCGCCCGCTGCCCTTCCTCGAACAGGCGGTATCCGGCGGGGACCTCCACGTACCGCGCCACCGCCGCCAGGCTGTCGATCTGGCGTTCCGGCATTCCCCGGACGAAGGAGTGGCCGGTCAGCGCCGAGCTCGGCAGTGCGGTCGTCCGTTCACCCATGGTTCTCCTCCCGGAGTGCGGCCACCTCTTCGGTCAGGTCGATGCCGACCGGGCACCAGACGATGCACCGCCCGCAGCCGACGCATCCCGAAGAGCCGAACTGGTCGTGCCAGGTGCCGAGCTTGTGGGTGAGCCACTGCCGGTAGCGGCTCTTGGCCGACGTACGCACGCTGCCGCCCTGAAGGTGGGAGAAGTCGAGGTCGAAGCAGGAGTCCCACCGCTGCCACCGCTCGGCGTGCTCCCCGGTCAGGTCGGTGACGTCCTCGACGGTCGTGCAGAAACAGGTCGGGCAGACCATGGTGCAGTTGCCGCAGGTCAGGCAGCGGGAGGCGACGTCGTCCCAGCGGGCGGCGTCCAGCGTGCCGGCCATCAGGTCCCGCAGGCCCTCGGCGGGCATCTCCCGGCCCATCCGGCCGGCCGCCGCGTCCACCTCCGCCCGCGCCCGCGTCTCGGTCACGACGTCCGCCGCACGGTGCTCGATCCGCGACAGCAGGTCGGCCCCCGCGTCGGTGCCGACGTCGACGAGGAACCGCCCCTCCTCCGCGAACTCGGTCAACGCCAGGTCGTAACCGGAGTCGGCGCCCGGCCCGGTGCCCATCGAGACGCAGAAGCACGTCTCCCCCGGCTCGGTGCAGTTGACGACGATGATGAACACCCCGTCCCGGCGCGCCGCGTAGGCGTCGTCGGGGTGCCGGCCGCCGGCGAGGACCTGGTCGAGGATCCCGATGGCCCGCAGATCGCAGGGCCGCACCCCCAGGAACGCGTAGCGCGGCGGCTCCTCCCGGGTCTCGCCGATCTCGAAGCCGTCGTCGGTACGCCGCGCCTCCCACAGCTTGCGCCGCGGCGGGTGCAGGAACGGCTTCCATGACTGCGGCCCCGCCGAGTGCGCGAACGCGGCCGAGTCCGCCCGGCGCCGGATCCGGTAACCACCCGGTTCCAGCGCGACCCCCCAGCCGTAGGGGAGATCGTCGGCCGAGGCCAGCTCGGCCAGGACGATCGCCCGGTCGCGGACCGTCGGACCGATCACCGTGTAACCCGAGTCGACCAGCGCGGCGTGCAGTCCCGCCACACCGTCGAGGATCCAGGCCATGGACATGCCTCCTCGCCGGACGTTCCCCCCTCTCTTCAGCCTCGCCACGTCGTCCTCCGGCGGGGAGGGCCCAAAGTCCCCTCTCCCCGGGGTCACTCGGTCCTCCCGCGTCCCCCGGTCGGGCCGGGGGCGGCGGCGTGTGATCCGCCACCGGTTCCGGCGGGCACGAGGACCCGCCCGGGCTCAGGCTCAGCGCAGCCGGCGAAGGTAGGGGTCCCACCGCCGGCCCGGCACGACGCGGACCCGCGCGTCGACGGCCACGACGCCCTCGGGCCGGGCGATCACCGGATTCAGGTCGATCTCGGCGACGTCCGGATGATCGTCGGCGAGCCGGGCGAGGCGCAGCAGGACGTCCTCCAGCGCCGGAGCGTCCACCGCCGGCGCCCCACGGTGGCCGAACAGCAGGGGCGCGCCGCGCACCGAACGGACCAGGTCTGCGGCGTCCACGTCCGTGAGCGGGGTGAGCCGGGCGGAGCGGTCGCCCAGCACCTCCGTGGCCACTCCGCCCAGGCCGAAGACGACCAACGGCCCGAAGACCGGCTCCTGCGTGATCCCGCAGAGGGTCTCGACCCCGCCGGGTGCCATCCGCTGCACCAGCACCGCCCTGAGCCGATCGCCGAACCGGGCGGCCAGGTCCGCGTAGGCGCGCCGGACGTCGGCCGCGCCCCGCAGGTCCAGCCGGACGGCGCCGGCGTCGCTCTTGTGGACGATCCCCGGTACGTCGGCCTTCAGCGCGACGTGATCGCCGAGTTCGGCCGCGGCGCGTACGGCGTCGTCGGCGCGGGTCACCGGCCGCCATTCCGCCAGGGGCAGCCCGTAGGCCTCCAGGAGCTCCATCGTGTCGGCGATCGGGAGCCAGCCACCCTCGGGAACCTCCTCGATGAGGCGACGGGTGATCCGGTTGACCGTGTTCTCCCGTACATCGGGGAGGCGCGGTTCGTTCCCGGCCGGACGTTCGAGCCATCGGCCGCGGGAGCGGGCGCGGGCGAGGGCGCGGACCGCGTCCTCGGGGAAGGCGTAGGAGGGGACACGGCGTCCATCGGGCCCGTACCGGACGCGCACCGATTCCGGCTGGCCGAGGACGATCGCCGCGAGCGGCTTGGCGGCGCCCCCGGCCACCACGGCGGAGGCCAGGTCGGAGACGGCGGTCGGGACGACCAGGGCGAGGACGGCGTCCACGCCGTCGTCGGCGGCGACCAGGTCCAGGCAGCGGGTGAACCGTTCGGGGTCGATCGCCGCGGTGGTGTCGACCGGGCCGGCACAGGCGGCCCCGCGCGGCAGCAGCCGCGTCAGCTCCCGGACGGTCTCCGCGCCCAGTGCCGCGGCGGTCAGGCCGGTGTCCGCGCAGGCGTCCGCGGCCAGCACGCCCGCGCCTCCGGCGTTCGAGACGATGGCGACGCGGTCCCCGGCCGGTATCGGCTGGTGGGCGAGCAGCGCGGCGGTGTCGAGGAGTTCACCGAGGCCGTGCGTCGCGATGATCCCGGCCTGCCGGAACAGCGCCTCCTGCGTCACCGTCGGGGTCGCCGCCGCAGCCGTGTGCGAGGCCGCCGCCCGCCGTCCTGCCGTGGACCGTCCCGCCACGACGGTGAGCAGCGGCACGCGGCGGCCGACGCGCCGGGCGGTACGCGCGAACTTACGCGGGTTGCCGTACGACTCGACATGCAGGACGCCCAGGCGGGTCGCCGGGTCCGCCTCCCACCACAGCAGAAGATCGTTGCTGCTGACGTCGTACTTGTCCCCGGCCGAGGCGAAGGACGACACGCCGACGTCCAGCCGGGACAGATGGTCCCGGAGCGCGATGCCCACCCCGCCGGACTGTACGACGACCCCGGCCGCGCCGGGCCGCACCGGCAGCGCGGCGAACGTCGCGTCGAGCCGTACCGCGCTATCGGAGACGCCGAGACAGTTGGGCCCCACCAGCCGCATGCCGTACCGCCGGCAGGTCGCGAGCAGGGCGCGACCGTCACCGCCCGACGTGATCACCACGAGGGCCCGGACCCCTCGCAGGCCGCACTCCTCGGCGACCTGGACCACCGCCTCCGGGGGCACCGCGAGCACGGCGAGTTCCGGGGCTTCCGGCAACGCGGCCACCGAGGGCGCGCACGGCACGCCCGCCAGCCGCTCCCCCGCCCGGGGATTGACCGCGTAGACCGCTCCGGGGAAACCACCGGCGACCAGATTGCGCAGGATCGCCGCACCGACCGATCCGGGACGGCGGCCGGCGCCGACCACCGCCACGGATGCCGGACACAGCAGGTGACCCAGGCTGGCGACGTCCGCCTGACGCTCACGCTCGGCGACGGCGTCGAGATACCGCATGTCCGCCGCCAGCGGCATCCGCACGTCGACCACGCCACCGGCGAGGTCGTGGCGCACGGCCAGTCCCGCCGCGGCGAACACGCGCAGCATCTCGACGTTCTGCGCCAGCGTGTCGGCCCGGAACTCACGGATGCCTCGGGAGCGGGCCAGCGAGACCAGGTGCTCCAGCAGCAGGGTGCCGACCCCGCGGTGGTGCATCTCGTCCGCCACGGCCAGCGCGATCTCCGCGACGCCGGGCTCGCCTGTCGGCTCGTAGTTCGCGACGCCGACGAGTTCGGCGCCGAGCCAGGCGCCCAGAACGGCATGGGCCGGCCCGGGTGTCCGGCACAGCCGAACGGACTCCTCTTCGGTGATCCGCGGTCCCAGACCGAAGAAGCGGAGATAGAGGTTGTCCGGTGACATGCCACGGTGCAGGTCACGGACGGCGTCGAGGTCATCCGGGCGGATCTCGCGGACCTGGATCGCCGTGCCGTCGGTGAGCAACGCGAACGTCGGCTCCGTCGACGCGCGCTCCGCCGCTGCCGCCTCTCCGCGTACGGAGCCACCGCCCACCGCGCCTGCCCGCCCTCGTTCGGCCATGTTCCAAGCCTCGACCGGCCGAACCGCCCCGTCAGCGGGCCGAGGTCACCGAGGCGTAGGACCTTCGGCCCGTGCCGGAGCCTCGTCAGCCTCGGGGGCGTGACGGGACGACGACGACCGGACAATCGGCGTGGTGAACGCATTGGCCGCTCACCGAGCCGAGGAGCAGCCGAGCGAACCCGCCGTGCCCCCGCGATCCGACGACCAGCAGGTCGGCGCCCGCGGAGGCGTTCAAAAGCTCCTCGGCGGGCACGCCGGTGATCGCCCGTATCCTGATCGACACCTCATGCCCCGCCGCGGCCTTGTCCGCCGCCGCGCGCGTGACGTCGCCCATGGCCTGAAGCGCCTCCCGGTCGACCGGGCCCAGCATCGGAGCGCCCGCGCCGACGGTCACCATGCGTGGGACCACGGTCACGGCCGTCACCGGAGCCTTCCACCGCTCCGCCTCCGCGACGGCCCACTCCAGCGCCACCCGCGCATCGGCCGATCCGTCGAAACCCACCACGATCTCCGCCATCACCGCCTCCTTCCGCACCGGCGAGGCGGCCCATGGGGGCCTCCACGCCACCGCCTCGAATCGAGTCCAGACGACCGAACCGCCGGTGCCCAGGGGCCTTCGGGCAGGGTTACCGGGACCGACGCCCCTGGTGAGGCCGGGGTCCGTCACGACAGCCTGCCAATGTGAGAGGAGGCGCGATGGAGACTTCTTGGGCCGCTGACGTCGCCGAGACGCATGCGGGGGTGGTGTTCTTCACCGGAGACCGGGCCTACAAGATGAAGAAGCCGGTGAATCTCGGCTTCCTCGACTTCTCCACGCGCGAGCTCCGGGAGCGGGCCTGTCACCGCGAGGTCGAGCTCAACCGGCGGTTCGCCCCGGACGTCTACCTGGGCGTCGCCGACGTGACGATGTCGCCGGAGACTCCCTGCGACCACCTCGTCGTCATGCGCCGGATGCCGGCCGAACGTCGCCTCTCGAACCTGGTACGGGCCCGTGCTCCGGTCGACGACGCGCTGCGGGCGATCGCCCGCCTGGTGGCCCGTGCCCACACCGCCTCGCCGCGGAGCACCCGGATCTCCGCGCAGGGGACGCGAGACGCGCTTCGTGCGCGGTGGACCGAGAGCTTCGCGCAGGTCCGGCCGTTCCACGAGCGCGCCATCGCCGCCTCCGACGCCGAAGAGGTGGAACGGCTGACGTTGCGTTTCCTGGAGTCACGCGAACCGCTCTTCACCGCCAGGATCAAGGAAGGACGCGTCGTCGACGGGCACGGCGACCTGATGGCCGACGACATCTTCTGCCTGGACGACGGCCCTCGCGTGCTCGACTGCCTGGACTTCGACGATCGCCTGCGGTGGCTCGACGGGCTCGACGACGCCGCGTTCCTCGCCATGGACCTGGAACGCCTGAACGCCCCGCACCTCGCCGAGCGCTTCATCTCCTGGTACGCCGAATACGCCGACGACCCCGCCCCGCCGTCGCTGCGCCACCACTACGTGGCCTACCGCGCGTTCGTTCGCGCCAAGGTCGGATGCCTGCGCTGGGGTCAGGGCGACACGCGGGCGGCCGACGACGTCGGCCGCTTCACCGAGATCGCGCTGCGTCACCTGAACGCCGGCTCGGTCGGCCTGATCCTGGTGGGCGGCCTGCCCGGCACGGGCAAGAGCGCCCTCAGCGAAGCCCTCGGCGACCGGCTCGGGTACACCGTCCTCAACAGTGACCGCGTGCGCAAGGAACTGGCCGAGATCGCGCCCGAGACCCCGGCATCGGCGCCGTACGGCGCCGGCATCTACAACGCCTTCTGGACCAGGCGCACGTACGCCGAACTCCTCGCCCGCGCGACCCGGCTCCTCTCCTATGGCGAATCCGTCATCGTCGACGCCTCCTGGACCTCCGCCCGGCTTCGCGCCGACGCCGCCCGCGCCGCCGAGCAGGCACACGCAGATCTGATCCCCCTGCGGTGCGAGACCCCGCTCGCCGACCAACGCCTGCGCACCCGCCCCCGCGGCGTATCGGACGCCGGCCCGGCGATCGCCGCCCAGATGGCGGAATCGGCCTCCCCATGGCCGGAGGCGACCACGGTCGATACGTCCGGGCCGGTCGAAGACTCCACCGAGCGAGCACTGAGGTCCGTCCGGCCGCACGGTCCGGACCACGCCTGGCCGAAGGCCGCGGAACCATGAACAATGTGACGTTCGGCGACGACCACCGGTACTACGAGACGGTGTCCGGCGCCTCCGGCGCCGGTGACGGCTTCGACGGCGCCTCCATCGCGCAGACCCACATGACCAGGCTCGCCGGTCACCGCCGCGTCCGACCGTACGGTACGGCCGGCGGCGGACCCGGCGGAGTCGGCCGACAGCGGGTGGGGCACGCGGCCGGCTCCGTGACCACGACGCGGGGTTGCGACTCGCTACCGGTCGGTGCCGAGGACGTCTTCGTCGTCGAGACACCGGGCGGGGGCGGCCACGGCCACCCGGACCCACCGTGAAGACGAGCGGGGACCGTCCGCGTGGGGATCGCGTCCTGGGGCGGTCCCGTAACCGGTACGTCGACTTCCTGCGCGTCGTCGCGGTGGTCCTGGTGGTACTCGGCCACTGGCTGGCGATATCGATCACGTACCACGGTGGTCGCCTGGGCGGGCAGGACGTGATGGCACGACTTCCGTGGACCGGGTGGCTCTCCCTGCCGTTCCAGGTGATGCCGGTCTTCTTCCTGGCGGGAGGCTTCGCCAACGCGGCGTCCTGGACCTCTCACCGCGCCCGCGGCGAGGGCTGGGGCTGCTGGCTGTACGGCCGGGCCGTACGGCTCGTGGGGCCCACCACGGCGTACCTCCTGGCGGCCGTGGCCATCGTCGCCGTCTGCCGTGCCGCCACGGTCGCCCCAGCCGTGCTCGCCCGCGCGGGGTGGGCGGTGGCCTTCCACCTGTGGTTCCTGCCGGTGTACCTCGGACTGCTGGCCGCCACACCCGGGCTGCATGCCGCCCACCGGCGGTGGGGCCTCGGGGTACCGGCCGTGCTCGCCGTCGGCGCCGCTGGGGTGAACACGGCGGTCCTGTCGTCCAATCCCCCACTGCTGGGATGGGTGGACTACCTGCTGGTGTGGGGAGCGATATACCAACTGGGCTTCGCCTGGCATGACGGCGTCCTCACCCGCACCAGGCGGCGGCCACTGACACTGGCCGCCATCGGGATCACCGTCCTGGCGGGCCTGGTGTGGCTCGGTCCCTTCCCGGTGAGCATGGTCGGGGTTCCCGGTGCGCGGATCAAGAACTCCGCACCGCCTTCGACCGCTCTCCTCGCGTTCGCCATCGGCCAGGCAGGACTGCTGCTCGCCGCCGAACCGGCCATGACACGCCTGTTGCTCCGGCCGGGCCTGTGGCGGGCGGTGACGCGAGCCAATCGAGTGGTCATGACGCTGTACCTGTGGCACATGGCACCGGTGATCCTCGCGGCGATCGCCCTGTACCCCACCGGTCTGCTCCCCTCCGTCCCGGTCGGGTCGCCGGCCTGGCTGCGCCAGCGCCTGATCTGGGTGGTCACGCTCACGGTCCTGTTCGTACCGATCGCCTTGGCGCTGCGGCCCGCGGAGCGCCTGGCCCTCGCGCGGCGGCGTACGGACATCGGGCCGCTCCGCCGGGAGGCATGGCCCCTGCTCGCGGCCGGGGTCGGTGCGGTCGGCGTCGCCCTGGCCGGGGTCTCGGCGCATGGATTCGCCCCGAGCGGCCGGCTCCCCTTCCCCGTTCTCGCCGCCTACGCCACCGGGGTCCTCCTGCTCATCGTGGCAGGAGGGATGCGCGTCCGGCCGGGCCGGAGAACCCAGATCAGCCGGTGACCTCTTGTGCTCGGTGGCCCCTGGCGTCATGTTGCATCGTGAACCGGGGCGGGCCGCGGAACGTCTCAGGTAGTGACCGGCAAGGGTGAGGCTTCCCCGGCGGGCCGGGGCGCGCCGGGCGGGACGAAGGGACCCTCATGGGGGCGTGGTCACCACTGCCGGACACTCTCGAACCCGAGGTACGGCACCTGGCGGTGCGGCTGCGTACTCTCAAGGACGAGACCGGGCTGAGCCTGGCCGTCCTGGCGCGCAAGACCTCCTGCAGCAAGTCCGCGTGGAGCCGTTACCTGGGCGGCCAGGTCCTGCCGCCCCGGGACGTCGTCGCCGCGCTCGGCGCACTCGCCGGGGCAGACGAGGCGCTCTTGATGGCGCTCTGGGAAATCGCCGAGGCCGCCCGCAGCCGCCGTGACGGCACCACGTCGCCGGCCGGCCCGGCCCACGAAGGGCAGCAGGCCGGGCGGGACCCGGACGACCGCCCCGCCCTGGCCGGGCCATCGCCGAGCGGGTCCGAGCGGCCACGCTCCGGCAGGCGGGCCCTCGCCGTGGTCACGGGCGCGACCGTGCTCGCGGTCGGCGGGCTGACCGCGGCGTGGGCACTCACCTCGTCGACCTCGCCACGCGCCGGACGCATCGCCTCACCTGAGGCTCCGACGCCCGCTGTGACCTCCCGCTGCCACCGCCACGACTGCACCGCCGCCGCACTGGGCTGTGACCGGGACGCGGTGACGACCGCGGCCCTCCGGATCGGCGACGCCGACCTTGAGATCCGCTACAGCGCGGTGTGTAAGGCGGCCTGGGCACAGCTGACCGGCAGCCACCGCTACGACCGCCTGGAGTTCACCGGCGGGCCCCACCCGCACACGGTCAAGGCGAAGGTCCGCGTCGGCACCGGCGCCGTCACCCCTGTCGTGGCCGTATCCGGCCCGGATACCGGCGTCGCCTGCGTCCGGCTCTCCATCGGCACGCGGCGATGCACCCGTCCTCCCGCCGGCAGCGGATCTGACTGACGGTCGCGCGGCGCGGTTCCGGGACGCCGCCGTGACCGTCTCCGGAACCGAGCGGTGGTCGTGCCGGCCGATGAGGCGTAAGGGTCATAGCTCTGCTATACCTATTACAAGGAGGTGCCATGCGGATCCCCGTCGAGGACTACGCGTGGGGCGTGGCGGTCGCGAACGACCTGGTCGCCACCTCACCCACCGTGCGGGCCGGCGAAGACGCGCTGCCCGGCCCGATCGCGCTGGCGGACTTCCTCGCCGGACACCGACTGCGACGAGACGACCCGCCCACCGACGAGGACGTCCGGCAGGTGCATCTCCTGCGCCGCGAGGTGCGGGGGATCATCGAGACCGAGACCGCCGAACAGGCCGTCGCCGGCGCGACCGTGCTGATCCGGCGCGCCGGGCTGCCCCCGACCCTGGAACGGGCGGACGCGGAACGGTGGGAGTGGCGGGTCCCCACCGCGCCGGGAGCCCGCCTCGCGGACGAACTGGCGGCACTCGTCGCCATCGGCGTCCTGGGGGTCGTGCGAACGCTGGGGCACGAGCGCTTTCGTCCCTGCGCGGCCCCCGGCTGCCGAGGGGTCTTCGCCGACATCAGCCGGGCCGGACGCCGCCGCTACTGCATGCCCGACCTGTGCGGTAACCGCGTCAACGTCGCCAACCACCGCGCGCGCCAACGCGAATGGAGCCCGATCCGATGAACACGTCGCCGCTGCCCGGTAGCGTCCGCCTGCCCGACGGCACCTACATCCGCGGCCGTGGCCTGCGCCGTCCACCGCCCGAAGGCCCCACGCCCGGCCTCGGCCTCTACCTCGGGTCCGGCCGGCTTCGCCGCCGCCACCAGGCCGCGTTGCCCTGGCCCCACACCTGGATCGACTGGCCCGACTTCCTGCTGCCCCGCGACCCCCACGAGGCCATTCGGCAGATCCACCACCTGCACGAACAGGCGAGGGCCGGCGCGCCGGCCGAGGTCGCGTGCGGCGGCGGCGTCGGCCGGACCGGAACGGTCATCGCCTGCCTGGCCATCCTGTCCGGAGTGGCTCCCACCGACGCGATCACGTGGACCCGCGAACACCACCACCCCAAAGCCGTGGAAACCCCCTGGCAACGCCGCTGGGTGTTGCGTTTCCCACGGGTCGCCCCCTGACCCTGTCCAGGGTGAACGCCTGAACGCCGGAATACTCTTGCGTATCCTCTGGGCCTCCGCCCCTCGACAAGGAGTCCCATGACCATCGCGCGTGATCTGTTCATCGGCGGTAAGGACGTGCCCGCCCGGTCCGGCCGCACCACCCGGGACGTCGCCCCCTATACCGGCGAGGTGTACGCCACCGTGGCCGCGGCGGGGGTCGAGGATGTCACCCTGGCCGTGGACGCGGCCGACTCCGCGTTCGAGGACTGGGCCGCCGTGCGCCCGTTCGCCCGGCGGGCGATCTTCCTCAAGGCCGCCGACCTGCTCGAAGAGCGCGGCGACCAGGCCGCCGAACTGATGGCCGGCGAGGTCGGCGGCACCCGGCCATGGGCGTACTTCAACGTGGCGCTCGCCGCCGGCATGCTGCGCGAGGCCGCAGCCGCGATCACGGCGCCGCACGGCGAGGTGCTCTCGGCCCAGGAGGACGGCGCCCTCGGACTCGCGGTCCGTGAGCCGGTCGGCGTAGTCGCCGCGTTCTCGCCCTGGAACGCCCCCTTGATCCTCGGCACCCGCGCGGTCGCCGCCGCACTCGCCGCCGGTAACACCGTGGTGTTGAAGCCGAGCGAGAACGCCCCGCTGGCCTGCGGTCTGTTCATCGCGGACGTGCTGCGTGACGCCGGCCTGCCCGACGGCGTCCTCAACGTGATCACCAACGATCCCGCCGACGGGCCCGGCATCGCCGAGGCGCTGATCGCCGACCCGCGCGTCCGCGCGGTGAACTTCACCGGCTCCACCGGTGTCGGCCGGATCATCGGCACCCATGCCGCGCGGCATCTGAAGCCGGCGGTGCTCGAACTCGGCGGCAAGAACGCCGTCATCGTCCTGGATGACGCCGATGTGGACTACGCGGTCGACGCCGCCGCCTTCGCCGTCTTCATGAACGCCGGACAGATCTGCATGTCCGGTGACCGAATCCTGGTGCATGAGTCGCTGGCCGAGGAGTTCACGGGAAAGTTCGTCGCCAAGGTCGCCGCGTTGCCGTCCGGCAGCCCGATGGAGCCGGCCACGGTGATCGGCCCGCTGATCGGTCCGGAGGCCGCACAGCGCGTCGCCGCGCTGGTCCGGGACGCGGTGGACAAGGGCGCCACCGTGCTGGCCGGAGGCGGTGAGCCGGATGGCGCCATCCATCCGGCGACGGTGCTGACCGATGTCCCCGAGAACGCCGATCTCCATTACACCGAGGCGTTCGGGCCGGTCTGCGTCCTGCGACGATTCTCGACCGACGACGAGGCCGTCACGCTGGCCAACGACACCGACAACGGTCTGTCCGCCGGGATCATCACCGAGAACGGCAGCCACGGGCTGCGCGTGGCCCGCCGCGTCAAGACCGGCATCGTCCACGTCAACGACCAGTCCGTCGGCGACGAACCGCAGGCGCCGTTCGGCGGTTTCAATGCCTCCGGCTACGGTCGTTTCGGTGGCCGCTGGGGCATCGAGGCCTTCTCCAACACCCGCTGGGTCACCCTCGCCACCCAGCACGCGCACTACCCGTTCTGAGGTCGGCCGTCCGAGGTGGGGGCGTGGTGGACCGCTCCTTCCTGGATCGGGCGCAGAAGGGGATGCGCGCGTGGTGGGCGCTGATGGAGGAACACGGCACCCGCCGGAACCTGCCCATGACGCCCCAGGTGCCCGCCTGGTCGCTGAATGAGGCGATGGCCCCGGACGCGATCGCCTGCGGCGACTCGGGCACGGTCACCACCTGGGCGGCCCGGCAGATCAAGATCCGTCGCGGGCAGTCGTTCAGTTTCGTCAAGTTCGCCGAGGCGCGCGGCGCGCGCGGGGTCCGCATCGACGACCCCGCCACCTGCGCCGAGCAGCTGGACCAGGCCCTGGGCTGGGACGGCCCCGTCATCGTCGAGTGCGGCGTCGACCAGCATGAACCGCCCATGCCCGCCAAGGTGAAGAAGGAGCAGGCGCAGAAGCTGCTCGAAGCCCTGCGCGCCGGCACCCCGAACCACAACCGGATCGCCCTGCAGATGGTCAAGGACGTCCTGGACGAGGCGGGCTTCGCGGCCGCCCCGGTCCGTGCCGTCCCCGGCCGGATCGGACAGGCGGCCTCCGGCATCATCGGCCGGCTCCGTGACCGCGCCCAGAACGAACATCCGGAATAGCCAGGCACGCGGGGACGCGCACCGGCGGGGTCGCCATGGTGACCCGCAGCCCGGCGGCGGCGCCCCAGAGCAGAGCGAGCAGAGCGGCCAGGTAGGTCGCGGTGACGGCACCCGGCCCGTACGTACGCCGGGGGCCGGCGAAGGCCAGGAGGACCCCGAGCGCGGATCCGGCCTGAGCCAGCCGCACACCGTGCTCGCTGACCGGCCGGGCCGCCGCGACCGCCCGCAGGACGTACCAGACGTCCCCGGTTCGGGCACGGCAGATCAGGTCCCCCGACCAGCACGTCGAGCTGCCGGGAGCCGGCACGGCGACCCCGACGTCGGCGGCGGCGAGCGCATCGCAGTCGGCCTCGGAGACGACCAGCACCGTCTGCCCCTCCTCCTGCAGCCGCCGTACGTGCGCCGTCAGGCCGGTGCCGACGCTGAGCATTTCATCGGCGAGGGGGCGGAGGTCGGCGGCGTTCGACCGGTCGGTGAGGCACACCTTGGCGCCGGTCGCACGCGCCGCGTCCAGCACGGCGCCGGAGGTCGGGGCCGGCAGGTGCCCGGTGCGCAGGACGGCCGAGTCGATGACGATCGCCGACACCCGGTCGAGCCGCCGGTACGCTCCCGCGTCGAGCGGCAGGATCCCCCGTCCGGCCAGCCCCCAGGCGGTCACGGCGGCGAAGCCCTCCCGCCCGTACGTCGCCGCCTTCGGCACCATGACCAGGATCGTGTCGCCGGCCCGGCCGGGCCGCCTGGTCAACGCCAGAGTCGCCGCGGCCGCGCCGAGAGCCGCCGACTCGACCACCTGGCACCACTTCTCGACGGGCCCGCCCGGCCGTGGTCGCGGCCGCGGCGGGCGGTCCGGAGCCTCGGAGGGCACGCACGCGCTGCAGGAGCAGAGCTCGGGCTCGCGTCGTCGCCAGACCTGACGGCGGGACCAGGTCTCGCCGAGCAGCAGGGAACGGTAGAGCGCGTCGACCGCGGGAGGGAGGATGCCGGCCGACATCCCGTGGACGACGGCGTTCGCCAGCGCCAGCACCAGGTCCGTCTCGACGGGCCCGATCCGGCGGTCGATCCTCCGGCGGACGCCGGGCGACAGATCGGGAAGGGCCAGCGGCAGCCGGATCCAGCGTGGAACGGGCGGCAGAGCGAACACCTTCTCGGCGACGGCGGCGAGCACCGCGACACAGTCGACCGCGAGTTCGGTGGTCACGGCCGCGATCGGCGCGCCATCGCCGGGGTGAGCGGGCCGCGTCCAGGAGAAGCCCTCCTCGCTGGTCCCCCGGTCGTCTTCCACCTTCCGGATCGTGGCCAGCAGCCGGTCGACGCCGACCCGGCGTTCGTCATAGGCCACCAGCATCTGACCGGTGACCGCGTTGATCTCCGCCCAGCGCACGCCCCGCAGGTGACGTACCGCCGCCGTGGCGTGACCGGCCAGGTCGCGTGCCGCGCGGCCGTCACCGTCGATTCCGCGTACGTCGATGTACGCGTGACCGTGTTCGGCCCACACCTGCCGCCGCTGTCTGCGCGGATGGAGATCGAACAGGGCGCGGCCCGCCCCCAGGGCGTTCCGCGGCACGCCGGTGACCAGCCCGAACCCCCGCCGTACGAGCGGCGACAGCACCGATCCCTCCATGACCAGCGCCTACCCGAACCTCGTCACGGCATGCCGTTCCCACCGGGTACGCCCGGGTGAGCGACGCCGACGGCCGTCGCGCGGCTGATGCTTGCCGGGGCCTTACTGACCTGTCAGTATGCAACGGTGGATCGGTTGAGCCCGGGCGGCCGGCGGCTGCTCGACGTCGCGGCGGAGATCTTCTACGCCGAGGGGATCCGGGCGACCGGCGTGGACACGCTGGTGGAGCGGGCCGGTGTCTCCAAGCCCACGCTCTACGCCCAGTTCGGTTCCAAGGAGAACCTCGTGGCCGCGGTGCTCGATCAGCGCCGGCGGCAGCGTCAGGAGGCCCTGGCCGCGTTCCTGGCCGAGAGCGACGCCCAGGGCGCCGAGCGGATCCTGGCCGTGTTCGACTGGCTCGCCCGAGGACACGGACGCGAGGGGTTCCGGGGGTGCCCGTTCACGAACGCCGCCGTGGAGCTGCCCGACCCCGGCCATCCCGCCCGCGCGGTGATCGCCGGGTACAAGGACTGGCTGCGCGACACGCTCACCGCCCTGGCCCGGCAGGCAGGTCTCGGCGAACCGGAGGAGCTGGGGTTCGCCCTGCTGATGCTGATCGACGGGGCCAACGCGCGGGTCGTGGTGGCCGACGACCGTACGGCCATGCGCCGGGCCAGGTCGGCCGCCGCGCGGCTCGTGGGGCGGGCCGAGGAACCCGACATCGAGCCTGCGACCACTCGGAGGACCATGTGAAATCGACCCTGCGGCCCGGGCTGACCGCGACGCTCGACTACCGCGTCCCGCAGACCCGGACGGTCCCGCACCTGCTGCCGGAATCGGAGGAGTTCGGCCGGATGCCATCGGTGCTGGCGACCGGTTACTCGTCGGCCTGGTCGAGTGGACCTGCATGCGGGCGCTGTCGGGGCACCTCGACGAGGGCGAGCGCACCGTCGGCGTACACGTCGACCTCAGCCACGAGGCGGCCACCCCACCCGGCTGCGCCGTCGCCATCACCGTCGAGCTGGCCGAGGTCGACGGCCGCCGCCTCGGCTTCACCGTGGAGACCAAGGATGACGCCGCGATCGTGTGCCGCGGCACCCACCGGCGGGCGGTGATCGACCTCCGCCGGTTCGAGGAGCGGCTCGCCGATCGGCTCCCGGAGCCGGCGGAGGATCCGGCATGACCGCGCATTCCCCGAACCCCGCCGGCGGCCGTCCGGTGTTCGACGCGCACCTGCACATCATCGACCCCCGCTTCCCGCTCATCGAGAACAACGGCTATCTGCCGCCCGCCTTCACGGTGGAGGACTACCGCCGGCGGACGAGTGCGCTGGGGGTGACCGGTGGGGCGGTGGTCTCCGGTTCCTTCCAGGGGTTCGACCAGGACTACCTGGTCGAGGCACTCCGGCGGCTGGGCCAGGGGTTCGTCGGGGTCACCCAGTTGCCCGTCTCGGTGACCGACGAGGAGATCGCGCGGCTGAACGCGGAGGGCGTACGGGCCGTACGGTTCAACGTACGCCGCGGGGGTTCGGAGACCCTCGACCATCTGGAGACCCTGGCCCGCCGCGTCAACGAGGTCGCCGGCTGGCACACCGAGCTCTACGTCGACGCCCGCGACCTGCCCGACCTGACGCCCGTCCTGCGCACGCTGCCGGCGGTGAGCGTCGACCACCTGGGCCTCACCGAGGACGGGCTGCCGCACCTGCTCTCCCTGGTCGACGGCGGCGCCCGCGTCAAGGCGACCGGGTTCGGCCGCGTCGACCTCGAGGTGACCAAGGCGGTTCAGGCCGTGGTCGCCGCGAACCCCCGGGCCCTCATGTTCGGTACGGACCTGCCCTCGACCCGCGCCCGTCGCCCGTTCCACGAGGACGACATCCGGCTGCTCACCGAGGCGGTCGGGGCCGAGCACGCGCGGGCGGTCCTGCACGACAACGCCGCCGCCTTCTACCGGGTCTGAACGCCGCCCGCGCTCGGGGCGGGCGGCGTTCGACCAAACGTCCAGCGCTGGCCGGATGGGCTCAATACGGCTACCGACGTCGGGAATCTCGGCGGGCACGGGACCTGGGCTGTCGCCGCCGCCCTTGTGCTCAATAGCCTGGGGGTGGTCCGGTCGCGGTCCGGTGCGGGATCGCTCTGTCCGTCCAATCGCCGGGCTGCCCGTGCGCCGGAACCGAGGGAGTGAGCGGGCATGAGACTGCACGGCACTGCCTGCCGAGTGACGATCTTCATCGGCGAGACCGATCAGTACCACCACAAGCCGCTCTACACCGAGATCGTGCACCGGGCCCACCAGCGCGGGCTGGCCGGCGCGAGCGTCTTTCGCGGCATCGAGGGCTTCGGCGCCTCATCCCATATCCACACCAGCCGGATCCTGTCGCTCAGTGACGACCTGCCGCTGGCCATCGTGATCGTCGACACCGAGGACAAGATCGTCGATTTCCTCCTCGAACTCGACGAACTCATCGACGAGGGCCTGGTCACCATCGATCCGGTGGAGGTCTACCGCTACGTCGGGCGCGACCAGAAGCGCGACAAGAAGGCGAAGCGGTGATGGTGCCGGTCGGCGGCTCGGGCCGTCCGGTCCGTGTCACTTGCTGGGCTGGGGCGTCTTACAGGAGATCTTCGGGTTGACGCCCGTGTAGTTCAGGGGGCCGGCGATGATCGTGACGAGGAGCGTGCCCGCCTGCGAGCAGTTCTTCGGGCCGCTGCTGTAGTAGTGACGTTGCCCGGCGGCGACGGCGCCGATGATGAGCCACAAGAGGACGATGACCGAGGTCAATCTCATCGCTACTCCAACGACTACGTCGGCCGGCGATCGGCGCCGCTGGAGCGACGGAGCCGACCCCATGCCGACGGATGGGGGGGACGGACGCCGGGCTTGTACCCAGATCTCGGTCGAATAGGCCCCTACGCCTGAGACCTGGGTACCGCGAAGGTAAAGCGCAGGTCAAGTCTTGACTTTGCGACCTGCGGAGAAATACAACCCGATCATGCCTTTTGCGTGATTTCAGGGGGGCGTCCGGCTTGTGTCTTGACGCGTCACGCGCCGAGTGAAGGGACCTCTCATGTCGGGTTCTCGCAGGCCGGGAAGGGTGGGACGGCGAGCGACGTGGCTCGCCGTGTCCGCCGCCCTCGCTCTGAGTCCGCTACCGGTGCTGGCCCAGAGCACCTCGAACGGTGACGTCGCCGCCGAACGCCGGTCCAGCAGCGAGCAGAACGGCGTCGCGCTGATGCGCATCGTCGTTCCCGACCAGGCCGGCGTCGACCGCCTGAACGACCTCGGTATCGACCTCGCCGAATACAGCAAGCCGGTGGACGGCGGCATCGAGGTGCACGCCGTCTTGAGCCCCGAGGAGACGCGCGACCTGAGGGGCAGGGGCTTCGACGTCCGCGACGCCATCTCCGACCAGGCCGACGTGGCGAAGCTGCGGCAGGAGCGCGCGAAGACGCTACGAACGCTCGCGGACGAGGCGCGGAGCGGCGACACGCTGACCCCGCTCCGGGCCGAGTGGTTCACCAGCCTCGACGGGCAGCGCTTCCTGTCGGTCGAGGTGAAGACGAGCGATCCCGCGGCGACGAACGTCCTCACGGCCTCGTGGAACAGCGGCGCGGGCACCGCGCCCGGTTCCGGTGGCACCGCGACGATGTCCCGGTTCACCGATGCGGGCCAGTACATGTACCACCGGTTCAACTCGCCGCTGGCCATCGATGTCACGCCGACCGAGGTGACGGTCACGAGCACCAGCGGAGGCTCGGTCACCGTTCCGGTGAAGAAGTGGCTGGGCGAACCTCGCAAGGCGCCGAGCCCGCACTATGTCAGCGACTTCGTCGACCATTACATGGACCCGACCGAGGTCTACCAGCGGATCGACGCGCTCGCCAAGCAGTTCCCCCGGCAAGCGGAGATCGTCAAGCTGCCGTACAAGACGAACGGATACCGGCGGCACGCCCAGGCGCAGTTCGGTTCCGTCGCGGCGAGCACCTTCTACGTGACGTCGCAGGCGTACGGCTCCGAGGGCGGCGACAACGTCACGGTCACGCTGACCAAGCCGGATCGGGCGTCCGCTCCGCTGACGGTGTCGCTCGACCAGGACGATGTCACCGTCGATCTGGCGACGAACGCCGAAGGCGTGGTCACGAGCACGGCGAAGCAGGTCGTCGACGCGCTGAACGCCGGAGCCGGGAAACTGTTGAGTGCGAGCACCTACCGCGGCAACGCGGGCGACGGGGTGGTGGCCGAGGCCGCCACGACGAGACTCACCGACAACCTGCACGCGCCGTCGAGCGTGTCACGTGATCCGTTCCAGATGCGGGCGCTGCGCATCGGCAAGACGCGCAACGGGTCGAAACCGGGGGTCTTCCTTTACTGCCAGGAGCACGCCCGCGAGTGGGTGACCCCGCTGACGTGCGTCGAGACCGCCGAGCGGCTCCTGCGCAACTACCAGCACGACCCGAACACCCGCAAGCTCGTCGACGACCTCGACATCTTCATCCTGCCGTCCGTCAACCCCGACGGGGCGCACTACAGCATGTACGACTTCAACATGCAGCGCCGGAACATGACCGACCACTGCGGTCCCACCGATTCCGATCCGGCGTACCGCAACTCCTGGGGCGTCGACCTCAACCGCAATTTCTCGGTCGGTTCCGTCTACGACGGCTACAGCGGCGCGTCGACGTCCTGCCGCAGCGACACGTACGCCGGCCCGGCCGAGCTCTCGGAGCCGGAGTCGAGGAACGAGGTGTGGCTGACACACCAGTTCCCGAACATCAAGTTCGCGATGAACACCCACTCCTACGGCGGCTACTTCATGTGGCCTCCCGGGGCGTACAAGGTGCCCAGCCGCGAACTGCTGCCCCGGGCCGACCTCGGCACCGAGACCTTCTTCTGGTCGGCCTCCGACCACATCCTGTCGGCGGTGCAGAACCGGCGCGGCACCGCCATCTGGCCGGGGCGAACGGGTCCGGTGCCGGACGTTCTCTACTCGGCGGCGGGCAACAGCGCGGATGAGCACTGGTACAACCGGGGCATCATCGGCTGGGACTTCGAGGTCGGCGCCGACGTCTGGAATCCGGGGACCAAACAGTTCACCGCGGTCGGCTTCCAGCCTCCGTTCGCCGAAGGGCACGAGGAGGCGATGGAGTTCGCCAACGGGCAGATCGGGATCCTCGAGGTCGCGCGAGCGTACGCGTCGGACAAGGTGGCGCCGAAGTCGAATCTCGTCGTCACCGGCCGGGACACCGGCGCCACGAAGTTCACGTTCACGATCGACGAGCCGGCGACGATCTACTACACCCTCGACGGCAGCCGCCCGACCCTGAACTCCCCCAAGCTCAAGGCGGCGGGGATGCGCGAGGGGGCGGAACAGATCACGGTCGACAGGACCACCGAGGTCAAGTGGTTCTCCGTCGACATCGCGGGCAACGTCGAGAAGAATTACAAGCCCGCCGGCAAGGGCGACAACTACCGCCGTCAGACCGTGACCGTCGGCGGTGGGAAATGAGCCGGAAAGCGGTGGCCATCGCCGCGCTGACGATGACCTGCGCGGCGCTGACGAACGGGCTGGGCGCGAACGCGAACGCCGCCCCCACCGCCCCGGTGCGGTGCAGCCGCGATTCGGGCGCCCATCTCTCCTCGGTGCCCAGTCCTGAGAAGTTCTTCGGCTTCCCCCTCGGCAAGGGCCAGCAGCGCGTGGTCACGACGGAGGAGATCCAGAAGTACGTCGCGGCCGTCGGGAAGGCGTCGGACCGCGTGGTCACCGGCACGATGGCGCACAGCGTCTCCGGGCAGCCGTTGCCGTACGCGATCGTGTCGAGCGCGGAACACGTCGCTCCCGGCCGGCTCAACAAGATCGCGGACCGGATCCGGGAACTACGGGACCCCCGGAGCCTGAAATCGGGCAAGGCGGCCGATATCGCCGAGGACACCCCGGCCATCGTGTGGGTGGCGGGGAACGTGCACGGCGGCGAGAAGAGCGGCGGCGACGCCGCGCTCCGGACGCTGTACGAACTGGCCGCCGGGCTCTCGTGTGACGTCGCGAAGCGCAACGAGGAACTCGTCACGGTCATCGTCCCGACGCAGAACCCCGACGGCCGCGACGCGAGCCGTCGGCAGAACGACTACGGCTTCGACCTCAACCGCGACTGGTTCGCGCGTACGCAGCCGGAGACCGACGGCAAGGTCGCGCTGCTGCGGGACTACCCGCCGCAGATCTTCGTCGACGCGCACGAGATGGGGGGTTCGCAGTACTTCTTCCCGCCGAACGCCGACCCGATCCACCATGAGATCGCGAGCGAGCCGGTCGACTGGATCAACCGCATCGGCAAGGCGAACGCCGCCGGCTTCGGCTACAACGGCGCCTGCGGTGGCTCCGTCACCACGGAGTGCTACTTCAACTACCAGTCCTACGACCTGTTCTACATGGGTTACGGCGACACGGTGCCCACCGCCGGCTTCGGCGCCGCCGGCATGACGTTCGAGAAGGGCAGCGCCTCCGCGGTCGAGGACCGGGTCCAGCAGCAGATCAACACCCAGTGGGCCACGACCGGCTGGGCCGCCGACAACAAGCGCGAGATCCTGCGCGGCTACTACAAGGTCTGGCAGGACGCGCTGGCCGAGGGCAGGAGCGGCGCACTCGAGCCGAACGAGGTCGTGCAGCCGACCAACGAGGTCGAGTACCCCGTACCCGACATCAAGGTCCGGTCCTACTTCCTGCTCCCCGACCGCCAGCTCGGCGACGTGCGCCGGCTGGTCGAGCGCCTGCGCGGCATGGACGTCGAGGTGTACCGGCTCAAGGAAGCGATCACGGTGCCGGACGCGCACGTCTTCGGCGGCCGTCGCGCCAAGAATCTCAAGGTTCCGGCGGGGACGTACTGGATCCCCATGGCACAGCCGCAGAAGCACTGGGTCCAGGCCCTGCTCGGGGAGGACCCCTACGTACCGTTCCCCTACTTCTACGACGTCTCCTCCTGGAGCAACCCGCTGCTCGCGGGCATCCAGACGGTCTACACCGGGGACGACCTCGCGCCGAAGGCCGACCGGGTGCGGCGGATCGACGGCGGCGTCGGTTCCGCGGCGCCCGCCCGCGGGTCGTACGGCTACCCGCTGGACTCCGCGGCCGCGGCCGAACTGACGTTCAAGCTGCTCGGCCGCGGTGTCGCGCTGACCCGGGATCTCAGGACGGGAATCGTCAGTCTGCCGGCGAACGCGATGACACCGAACGCGCTGGACGGACTCGCCCGGCCGCTCGGCGTGACCGTCACCGGCAGCCGGGCGGCCGCCTCGGGCGTCGCGCTCCGCAGACCGGACGTCGGCCTCTTCGCCGGCACCGGCGTCTCAACGACCTCGGGGACGTACGGTGAGGCGCGCTACGTCCTCGGCTCGCGCTGGGGTCTCGGCCTCACACCGGTCACCACCGCCGACATCAACGGCAACACTCCGGCGTTCACCCAGCGCACCACGCTGCTCGTCCCGGACGGCAACAGCGCGAACGGCGGCCTCACCGCGCAGGGCCTGGCCAATCTGAAGGCCTGGGTCGAGAAGGGCGGCAGCTACCTCGGCGTGCGCAACGAGGGCACCCGTGTCGCGCGGGCGGCCGGGCTCACCTCGACGACCGAGAAGACGCCGCCGAAGGACTACACGGTCATCGGCTCGCACTTCCGGGTCGACGTGGACGCGACCAGCCCGGTGGCGCTCGGCCGGCCGCGGGAGGACTTCGCGTTCAACAACTCCGACCCGATCCTCACCCCGACCAGGACCGGCACCAACGTGCTGAACTACCCCGCCGACGACACGTTCTGGTCCAACGGCTACACGGTGCACGGCGACGCCCTGAAGGGCACGGCGGCGCTGGTCGACGAGCCGGTGGGCGGCGGCAACGCGGTGCTGTTCGCGTTCGACCCGATGTTCCGCGCCTACAACGACAGCGGCATCCACCTGCTGGCCAACGCGCTGCTCGCGGGCGCGCCGGTCAGGAAGGCGGCGGCCACACCGCAGCGGACCGCGACGGCGGGCGCCGACGGGAACGCCCTGCGCGCCGCGGCGGCGAAGGCCCCCGTACGGGAGAACCTGGGCGGCGAATGGCGGCCCATCACCATCCAGGTGAGCCGGGCCGACCTGGCGCGGACCGAGGCCGTCATCGCCCGCTACACCGGCACGGCGAAGGCGGAGACCGCCGGCGACACCGGATACGTCACCATCCCCAACCCGAAGGGACTGTCCGCGGACGAACACCCGTTCCTCCGCGACCTGGTCCGCGACCTGCACGAGGCGGGCATCTCGCCGCGCTCGCTCGTGGCCTGATCCATGAGCCGGCCCGGGCGACACGCTCCCGTCGCCCGGGCCGAGCGGTACCGGAAGGGGTGATCAGGGCGGCGCGGGTGCGCCGACCGGGGCCGGCGGACCCCGCCGAGCGCCGCCTTCTCGCGAGAAGCAGTCCCCGGCGAGTCCCCGGCCCCGTCGGCACGGTGATCAAGGCCACAGCCGCTTCCTGTCCGATCGGTCAGATCTGACCGATCGGACAGTTAAGGTGGACGCATGTCTCGGTCACCCACTGGACTACGCGACCGGCTCCTCGCCTCGGCGTTGAAGTTGTTCGTCCGACACGGATTCCGTGGGACGTCTCTCGCCGACATCGCCGCGGACGTCGACTGTTCCAAGGCGTCCTTGCTGTACCACTTCAGCAACAAGGAGGCGATATTGGCCGAGTTGCTGCTGCCGGTCGGCAAGGAACTGGTCGCGCTGGACGGTCGGCTGGCGACCCTGGCCGGCGAGACGATCCCGGAGGCGGCGGTCTCCGGCGTCGCCGATCTGGCCGTACGGTTCCGGCAGGAGTTCAAGCTGCTGTTCGACAACATGTCCGACGCCGCCGCCCTCCCGGAGCTCCGCGTCAAGGGCGTGGACGGCATCGGGCGGCGGCTCGTCGTCGCGATGGCGGGCGGCTCGTCCGAACCGCAGGACGAGGTCGCCGCCCTCATGGCCCTGGGCGGCATGTTCGTCACCGGTGCCGCCGATCTGCCGCTGGACGACGAGACCTTGCGCGCGGCGCTGATCGGCACCGCGCTGCGGACGATCGGCCGCGCTCGCGGCTGAGCCCCTCATCCGGCCGTCGCAGCGCCGTCGGGTCGCTTTTGACCACTCACTCCCCGGACCGCGACCGGATCCCCGGTCTCGATGATCCGCGACCACCCGCGGCCGTTCCCCGCTGCCGCTCCGCCCGATCTCGAAGAACGAAAGGCTTCCCCCTCATGGCGAGTCTGCTGTATCGGCTCGGCCGCGTGTGCTTCCGGCGCCGCGGGCGGGTCATCGCCGTCTGGCTGCTCCTGCTGGCGGTGCTCGGTGGGGCGGCGGCCGCGTTCAGCGGTTCGACGACCAACGAGTTCCGCATGCCGGGAACCGAGTCGCAGCGGGCGATGGACGCCCTGCAGAAACAGTTCCCCGCCGCCGGCGGCGCCACCGGCACCATCGTCGTCGCCGCCCCACCGGGCGGGAGGCTGACCGAGGCACAGGTCTCGCCGATCGTCCGGCAGGCCGGCGCGATCCCCGGCGTGGTCGCCGCCGCCGACCCCTTCCAGGCCCAGTCGGTCTCGCCCGACGGTCGCTACGCCCTCGTCCAGGTCCAGTTCGCCGCGCCGATCGCCGACATCACCGACGCCCAGCGCACCGCGTACAAGGAGATCGCGCACGAGGACGGCGGCCTGCGGGTGGAGGTCGGCGGCGACGTCGCCAAGAACAACGGGGGCGGGGAGGCCACCGAGGGGATCGGCGTGCTGATCGCCGCCGTCGTCCTGCTCATCACCTTCGGCTCCCTGGTGGCCGCCGGGATGACCCTGCTGAACGCGCTGCTCGGCGTCGGCGTCGGGATGGCCGGGCTGTACGCGCTGACCGGCGTCATGCAGCTCAGTTCCACCACTCCGGTGCTCGCGCTGATGCTGGGCCTGGCCGTCGGGATCGACTACTCGTTGTTCATCACCTCCCGCTATCGCCAGTACCTCCTGGACGGGATGGCGGCCCCCAAGGCGGCCGGGCGGGCGATCGGCACCGCCGGATCGGCCGTCGTCTTCGCCGGCGCCACCGTGGTCATCGCCCTGGCCGGCCTGTCAGTGGTCGGCGTCCCCTTCCTGACCGCCATGGGCCTGGCCGCCGCGGCCACCGTCACGGTCGCCGTGTTCGTCGCCCTCACCCTGCTGCCGGCGGTGCTGGCCTTCGCCGGCGCCCGGGTCCTGCCCCGCCGCCACCGCACCGGCCGCGTGGGCGCTCACGAGAAGGAGGGATTCGGGTACCGGTGGGGCCGGATCGTCACGCGTTCGCGCCTGCCGATCCTGCTGGCCGGAGTGCTGGCACTCGGCGCGCTGGCCCTGCCGGTGACCGACATGCGCCTGGCGCTGCCCGACGCCGGCACCGCGGCCAAGGACTCGGCCCAGCGCAAGGCGTACGACCTGATCAGCGAGGGATTCGGCAAGGGCTTCAACGGACGGCTCATCGCCGTGGTCACCGACCGGGACCCGGCGGCCGCCCGAGCCGCCGCCCAGCAGACCGCCACCCTTATCAGCGGCGTCCACGGCGTACGGGCCGTCGCCCCCGCCCGGTTCAACCAGGCCGGCACCACCGCCCTGGTGGCCGTCATCCCCACCACCGGCCCCAGCGACGCCGCCACAGAGGACACCGTGCACGCCATCCGGGACAGGGTGGCCGCCGTCCACGGCGCCGATGTCGCGCTGACCGGCACGACCGCGGTCGGCATCGACATCTCCGAGAGGCTCGCCGGCGCCCTGCCCGTCTACCTGCCGCTGGTCGTGGGCCTGTCGATCGTGCTGCTGATGCTGGTCTTCCGGTCCATCCTCGTACCGATCAAGGCCGCGGCCGGGTTCCTGCTGACCGTCGGGGCGACCTTCGGCATCACCACCGCCGTCTTCCAGCAGGGGCACCTGGCGTCCCTGGTCGGCATCGACACCCCCGGCCCGCTGATCAGCTTCCTGCCCATCATCCTGATCGGCATCCTGTTCGGCCTGGCCATGGACTATGAGGTCTTCCTGGTCTCGAAGATGCGCGAGGACCACGTCCACGGCGACAGCCCGCGTCAGGCCAGCATCAACGGCCTGGGCGCCAACGCCCGCGTGGTCACCGCCGCCGCCATCATCATGATCTCCGTCTTCGCCGGATTCGTGATCACACCGGACCCCATCATCAAGTCCATCGGCTTCGCCCTGGCCATCGGCGTGTTCATTGACGCCTTCATCGTCCGCATGACGCTCGTACCCGCCGTCATGGCTCTGCTCGGCCGCGCCGCCTGGTGGCTGCCCCGCCGCCTGGACCGTGTCCTGCCCGACCTCGACATCGAGGGAGAGCGGCTGGGGCGCGGACCGCAGAGCGAGGAGAGCCACTACGCCTACAGCGGCCGGTAGCCCACGGCCGGTGACCGACGGCGGCCGCCGGCCGAGGCCCGCGCCGGCGGCCGTCGCCGGTCACCGGGCCTCCTCGGCGGGCCGCCAGCCCAGCTCCGGCGCGATGAGCGTGCGGACGTCGCGGAGGATCTGCGCGTAGTCCCGCTCGTCGAACTCGTAGGGCAGCTCCAGGCGCAGCTCGGAGACCGCGGCGACGGCGCGATCGGCGCGCAGGCGTTCGACGATCTCTTCGGCCGTACCGACCAGGTCGGGGGCGAAGAGGATCCGCCGCTCCCCCTGGGGCTTGAGGGTGCGTTCGTGCCGGCTCGCCGCGTAGCGGCGGTAGCGTTCTCGGGTCGCCGTGTCCGCGCCGTCGAGCGGCACGATGACCCGGCCGAGCGCCACCCGGCCGGGCCGGCCCGGGGGCAGGAGGCGGCGATACTCCGTGATCAGCGCGAGTTGCGCGGTCACGAAGTCGTCGGCGCCCTCCCCCTGGACGATGTTCCCGGTCAGCAGGTTCAGCCCGTGCCCGGCGGCCCAGCGGACGGACCGCAGGCTGCCCCCGCCGTACCAGATCCGGTCGAGCAGTCCCGGGCTCCGCGGCTGCAGTCGTGGCCGCTGGACGTTCCCGGGCGAGTGGATGACGGTGTCCGGGCCGCCTAGGTGGTCGCCGCGCAGGTTGTCGATCAACCGGCCGATCCGCCCGTACGACAGGTCGTAGGAACGCCAGTCGCCGTCGTGCACCAGGTCGCCCAGCAGGTCGGCGTGCGGCATCCCGGTGCTGAACCCCGGTTGCAGCCGGCCGCGGGCGAGCACGTCGACGGTCGTGAGGTCCTCGGCCAGCCGGAACGGATTCTCGTAGCCGATGGGGATCACCGCGGTTCCCAGTTCGATGCGCGTGGTGCGCTGGCTCGCGGCCGCGAGGAACACCGCCGCCGACGAGACGCCGTGTTCCAGGTGCCGCTGCCGGATCCAGCCGCCGTCGAAGCCCTCGCGCTCGCCGAACTCGAACAGCCGGAGCGTCGCCTCCAGCCCGGCGTACGGGTCGTCGTCGGGATAGTTGCCGGGGGTGAGGAAGGACAGCGAACGGATCGCGGTCATGCGTCGGTTCCGGCGGTGGTCATCTCGGCTCCTCCAGTCGACGTGCGCCCGGGGTCGGTCCCGGCGCGTGCTCTCCGGCCGGGGATGGCGGCCAGCAGTTCGCGGGTGTGGGCGTGTGCGGGGGTGCCGAAGATCTGCTCGGTCGGTCCGGTCTCGACGACGCGCCCGTCTTTGAGCACGGCGACCCGGTCCGCGATCTGCCGTACGACGGCGAGATCGTGGGAGATGAACAGGTAGGCCACGCCCATGTCGGCCTGTAGCTCGGCGAGCAGCTCCAGCACCTGGGCCTGGACGGAGACGTCCAGCGCCGAGACCGGCTCGTCGCACACGACCAGGTCGGGTTCGAGGGCGAGCGCGCGGGCGATCGCGACCCGCTGACGCTGCCCACCGGACAGCTCGGCCGGTCGGCGGTCCAGCGTCGCGACGGGGAGGGCCACCCGGTCGAGCAGCTCCCGCGCGCGTGCCGTGCGGGAGGCCCGGTCGCCGATTCGGAAGGCCCGCAGCGGCTCGGTGATCACTTCACCGATCGAGAACCGCGGGTCGAGCGAGGCGTACGGGTTCTGGTAGACGAGCTGGGCGCGGCGCCGCAGCCGCCGCAGCGCCGCGCCGCCGACGGCGGTGACGTCCTCGCCATCGAAGACGATCCGTCCCGAGGACGGCTCGGCGAGGCGCAGCACCAGACGCGCCGTGGTCGACTTGCCGGAGCCCGACTCACCGACCAGGGCCAGCGTCCGGCCGCGATGGACGGTGAGGCCGACGTCGTCGACGGCCCGCACCGTACCCGCGGCGTCCCGCCGGTGCGGCAGCGGGAACTCCTTTACGAGATGCTCGGCGACGACCAGCGGCGCCGTGCCGTTCGAGCCTGTGTCGGGCAAGGCTGTGCCGGGCAAGGCTGTGCCGGACGAGGAGGGGCCCGTCGGCCGGACGCGTGGCCGGACGGCGGTGATGCTCGGCGCGCTCCGCAGCAGCCGCCGGGTGTACGCGTCCCGCGGGTCGTCGAGGACCCTTCGGGTGGGACCGGCCTCGACCACGCGTCCCTGGGACATCACGACGATGCGCTGGGCCCGGTCCGCGGCCACGCCGAGGTCGTGGGTGACGAGGAGGACCGCGCTGCCGAGTTCGCCGGTCAGGTGCTCGAGGTGGTCGAGGATCCGGCGCTGCACCGTGACGTCCAACGCGCTGGTCGGCTCGTCCGCGACGATGAGCTCTGGCGAGGCGGCGACGGCGATCGCGATCAGCACACGCTGCCGCATGCCACCGGACAGTTCGTGCGGGTACTGCCGGGCGCGTATCTCCGGGTCGTGCAGGCCGGCGCGTTCCAGCACCTGGACCGCGGCCGCCGGCGCCGAGCGGCGGGTTGCCAGGCCGTGCAGGCGCAGCACCTCCGCGACCTGCTCGCCGACCCGTTTCACCGGATTCAGTGACACGGTCGGATCCTGCGGCACCAGGCCGATCCGCGCTCCGCGTACGGCGCGGAGCCCGCGTTCGGGCAGCCGTGTGAGGTCCTGGCCGGCGAACCGGATCCGGCCGGCGTCGATGACGGCGTTGTCGGCGAGCAGCCGGGGAACGGCGTGTGCGGTCGTGCTCTTGCCGGACCCCGACTCGCCCACGAGCGCGACGATCTCACCGGGGTGTACGTCGAGGTCGACGCCGCGTACGGCCGTGAGCCGGCCGGTCCTGGTGCGGTAGGAGACGGTCAGCCCCCGGATCTCCAGCAGTGGGGCACCGGTCATGGAGCCTCCTTCGTCGGCCTCATGACCAAGGTGCTGTGCCTAATGACTCCCTCGCTTCGCTCGGTCATGGAGCCTCCTTCGTCGGCCTCATGACCAAGGTGCTGTGCCTAATGACTCCCTCGCTTCGCTCGGTCATGAGGCCCTCGCGAACTCGCCGTCCAGCGCGCGGGCGATCCGGTTGGTGGCGAGCACGGTCGCCGCGATGGTCAGCCCGGGCAGCGCCGTCATCCACCAGGCGTTCGCGAGGTAGTTGCGGCCCTCGGAGATCAGCGTGCCCCACTCGGGCGCCGGTGGCGCCGCGCCGTAGCCGAGGAAGCTCAGCGCGGACACCGCGAGGATCGCCGTCCCGAAGTCCAGCGTGGCCAGCACCAGGACCGGGCCGATCGCGTTGGGCAGCACGTGGCGGGCCAGCACCCCGGACCAGCGCACTCCGCAGGAGCGGGCCGCCTCGACGAAGACGGCCTGGCGCACCCGCAGCACCTCCGCCCGCATCACGCGGGCGAAGGTGGCCACGCTCGCCACGCCGACGGCGACCGCCACCTTGACCGTCCCGTAGCCGAGCGCGGTGACGATGGCCAGCGACAGGAACAGCGCGGGGATGGACAGCAGCACGTCGACGAACCGCATCAGCACGTCCTCGACCCAGCGGCCGACGAACCCGGCCAGCAGACCGAGCAGTCCGCCGAGGACGAAGGCGACCGCCACCGCGATGAGCGTCGCCTTCAGCGAGAGGGCGGCGCCGTGCACGACCCGGGCGTACAGGTCGCGGCCGAGTTCGTCGGTGCCGAACCAGTGCGCCGCGCTCGGCGGCCGGAACGCCTGCGACGGCGTCCCGGTGAGGGGATCGCGCGCGGTGAACAGGCCGGGCCCGAAGGAGGCCGTGCACACCGCGGCGACCAGGAGGATCGACAGGAGGAGCCCCGGGCGGCGCAGCAGGGACCGGCCCGTACGCGCGACGTCGAACCGGCGGTACGCGGGCCCGCTACTCGTACCGGGCCCGACCGGCCCGCCGAGGGCGGCCTCGGCCACGAGGTCCTCGTCCGGTGTCCGGCTCATGTGAGTCTCCAACGGCTGTGGCCGACCACGACGATCCGCGGGTCGAGCAGGGGATAGATCAGGTCGACGGCCAGGTTGACGAGCACGAAGACCAGCGATCCGAAGACGATGACGCCCTGGACCACCGGGAGGTCCTGCGTGGCGACCGCGCTCGCGGTGACCCGCCCGAGGCCGTTGCGGGAGAACACGGTCTCGACCACCACGGAGTTGGCCATGAGCTGCCCGGCCAGCACCCCGACGACCGTCAGGGCGGGCAGGGACGCGTTACGGAGCGCGTGCGCGAGGTGGACCCGTACCCACCCGGCGCCCTTCGCGCGCGCCGTCTGCACGTACGGCTCGCCCAGGGCGGTGAACAGGCTCTTGGACAGCACCTGGGCGATCATCGCGCCGCTGAGGATCGACAGGGTCACGGCCGGCAGGACCAGTCCGCGCACCCCGTCGTTGCCGAAGGCCGGGAACAGGTGCGCCCGGAACGAGAACAGCTCCACCAGCATCAGTCCCACCCAGAACGTCGGGACGGACACTCCCAGCGGCGGCAGCGCCAGCAGTGCCTGCCGCAGCCGGCGCAGCGGGGCGTAGGTCGCCAGCAGCGCCAGCCCGCCTCCGAAGATCAGCGCGAGCGCCAGCGCGGTTCCGGTCAGCTCCAGCGTCTGCGGAAGCGCCTCGGCGATGGTGGAGGTGACGGACCGGCCGGTGGCGACCGAGTCGCCGAAGTCGCCGCGCACGGCCTTCCCGAGGTAGTCGGCGTACTGGACCAGTACCGGCTTGTCGAATCCGTACTGCGCCTTCAGCCGGGCGAGCTGCGCGTGGTCGACGGTCCCCTGGTCGGCCCCCTGGCCGGCCATCGCCGACACCGGGTCGCCGGGAAGGTAGTCGAGCACCAGGAACGACACCGTGTAGGCGGCCCACAGCACCCCGACCGCCTGCGCGAGACGTCTCAGCACGTAGCGGCGCATCGGCTAGCCGATCCAGGTGTCATGCAACTGGACCCGGCTCGACGCGTCGAACCGCAGGTCGTGGACCTTCTTCGCCACTCCCAGCTCGGTCTGCAACTCGACCACCGGGATGACGTAGGCGTTCCGGGCGATCTCCTGCTGCGCCTGCGCCACCAGCGGGCGCCGCTTCGCCGGGTCGGCCGCGGCGGCCTGCCCGTCCAGGAGCGCGTCGAGCCCGGTCTTGGGCAGCTTGTAGGAGTTCGCGAGGTGAGTCGAGTACGAGCTGCGCAGGATGTCCGGATCAGCGCGGGTGACGTTGCCCCACACCAGGTCGAACCGGCCGCTCTGCTGGACCTGGACGAGCTGGGCGATCGGCAGTTCCTTGAGTTCGAGCCGGACCCCGACGGCCTTGAGCTGCTGCTGGACCAGCTCGAGCGTCGGCTGGTTGGTGGCCGCGTTCGAGAACCAGGTGGCGGTCAGCCGCAGCGCCGTGCCGTTCTTCTGCCGGACGCCGTCGCTCCCGGCCGTCCACCCGTCCTCGTCGAGGAGCGACGCCGCCTTGGCGCGGTCGTAGGCGAGGAGCGTTCCGAGGTCGGTGTAGCCGGGGGTGGTGTGGGCCAGGACGCTGGTGGCGGGCCGGGTGCCGGCCGGGAAGACGGTCTCGGCGATCTGCCGGCGGTCGATCGCGAGTGAGATCGCCTGCCGTACCTTCTCGTCGTTCAGCGGGGACCGGGCGTTGTTCGGGCTGAGCCCGAAGACGACCCCGGGATTGGCCCGGGCCTGCAGCCGGACACCGGACGCCTTGAGCGCCGCCTCGTCGGAGCGCCCGACGCTGCCGATGGCCCCGACCTGCCCGGACTGCAGCGCGCCGGTCCGTACGCCCGACTCGGGCAGCACCTTGAACACGAGCCGGTCCAGGTAGGCCTCGCCCTGTTTCCGCCACAGCGAGGAACCCCAGGCGTATCCCCGGCGCCTGGCGAGCGTGATCTCCTGGTTCGGCGCGTACTTGGCCAGCACGAACGGACCGGACCCCACGACGCCTTGGGCGCACCGCTGCTGCGGCGACTTCCGGGTGCTCGACTCGGCGACGATCCCGAGTGAGTGCGTGGCCGTGGCCTGGAGGAACTGGGCGTTCGGCTGCTTGAACGTCACCTTCGCCGTCCGATCGTCGACGACGGTGGTGCCGGTGTACCCGCTGAGGTAGCCCTCCGCCAGGATCCCGAGCGCCCCCAGTCCGGGAATGGCGTCGAAGTTGGCCTTGACGACCTGGGCGGTCAGCGGTGTGCCGTCGCTGAAGGTCACGCCGGGCCGCAGGTGGAAGGTGAACGTCCGCGCGTCGGGGCTGACCTGCCAGCTCTGCGCTAGCCAGGGAACGATCTCACCCGACGACGGGTCCTGGTCGGTCAGCGAGTCCACGAGCTGGCGTACGGAGTAGATCGTGTCGTTGCTGCCGACCTGCTGCGGATCGACGCAGCCGGCGTCCGACCCCACCGCGAAGGTGAGCGTGCCGCCGGTCTTCGGACCGGCGGCGCCACCGCCACCGGCATCGCCACCGGAACCGCACGCGGCCGTCGTCCCGACGGCGACGACCAGTGTGGCGGCGGACACCCAGGTGCTTCGACTCACGAAAGGACCCCTCCTCATGCCTGGCTCAGCCGCCGGAAGCCGCTGGCGTGGAAGACCAGCGGCGCGACCTCGGGACGGGCGTCCAGATCGTGCACCCGGAACACGACGATGTCGTGGTCACCGGAACGCACCTGCTGTTCGATCGTGCACTCGAACCACGCCGCCGCGTCCTCGATCAGCACGCACCCGTCCGCGGTCGCCCGCCAGCCCACACCGGCGAACCGGTCACCACCGCGCGCGCCCAGCCGACGTCCCACCTCCTCCTGGTGCGCGCCCAGCACACTGATCCCGATCCGCGGCAAGCCCCGCAACAACGGCCAGGTCGTCGAGGTGTGCGCCACGCACACCGACACCAGCGGCGGATCCAGGGACACCGGAACGAACGAACTCGCCGCGATCCCCACCGGCCGTCCGCCGGCCAGCCCCGCCACCACCGTCACACCCGTCGGATAGGCGCCGTACACACGACGCAGCTCCAGTCGCACCGCGGTCATGGAACCTCCTTCGTCGGCCCCATGACCAAGGTGCTGTGCCTGCCGATTCCCTCGCTTCGCTCGGTCATGCCGAGACTCCTTCTCTCCGGTGCCGGGCCCGGCTCACGCGTTCCACTCTTCGGCCAGCAGCTCGAACGAGCGGACCCGGTCGGTGTGGTCGTGGGTGATGGTGGTGACGAGGAGCTCATCCGCGCCGGTCACCCGCTGGAGCACCCGGAGGCGCTCGGCGACCGTCGCCGGCGAGCCGACGAACTGGGTGTCGATCCGGTCGGCGACCAGCGCCCGGTCCTCCTCCGTCCACTCGTGGGCGGCGGCCTCCTCCGGTGTGGGGAAGGGGATGGCCCGCAGCTCCTTGCGGATGCTCCGGACCCACAGCCCGTAGGGAGAGGCGAGCCGGCGGGCGGTGTCGTCGTCCGGCGCGACGACGACGTCGGCCGAGACCAGGACGTACGGCTCGGTGCGGCCTTCGGACGGTTTGAAAGCCTCCCGGTAGGCGTTCACCGCCTCCAGCACCGTGGCCGGGCTGACGTGGTAGTTCGCGGCGAACGGCAACCCGCGCTCGGCGGCGACCTGGGCGCTCTGCCCGCCGCTGCTGCCCAGGATCCATACCTGCGGCGCGGCGCCTTCGCCGGGGACCGCGTGCGCCTCATCGCCGTCCGGCGAACGGTAGGTCCCGGCCAGGAGCGCGATGATCTCATCGACCTGGTCGGCGAAGTCCGGTGACTGCGCGCCCGGCTGCTGCAGCAGCGCGCGGGACAGGGCGAACAGCGGGGCCTTCACCAGCGACGCGAAGGAGAACGGGGACGGGATGAGCAGACCGTCGACGACGGTCGCCGGACGCTCGGGCGGCGGTGTGGTCGCGGCCCGGGCGAGCTCGGCGCCGCGCTGTCCGGAGCGGCCCAGGCCGAGGTCGATCCGGCCGGGGTGCAGGGCGTCGATGGTGCCGAACTGCTCGACGACCGCCAGCGGTGTCTGATGGCCGAGCTGAACCGCGCCCGAACCGACCCGGATCCGGCGGGTGGCGGCCGCGACCAGGCCGATGAGCACCGCGGGCGCCGAGCTGGCGACGCCGGGCGCGAGATGGTGCTCGGCGAGCCAGTACCGGTGGTAGCCGGCCTCCTCCGCCCGCCGGGCCAGGTCGATCGTGTTGCGCAGCGCGTCGCGTACCGTGCCACCGGAGGTGACCGGCGCGAGGTCCAGGATGGACAGGGGTACGGGCATGGTCACCTTCCGGCCGGGGCCGCCGGGGACGGCCTGCTGAGGATCTTTCGGCGGACCGGGGGCGTCACGACGCCCCCGCGTACCGGTTGGCCGGCCGGGCGAGGCCGAGCAGGCCGCGCAGGGTGTCGGCCTCGTACTCGTCGCGGAACGCGCCGTGCCGCCGCAGCTCCGGCACCAGCCCCTGAGTGATGCCGGTCAGGTCGTGCGGGAGGGCGGCCGGCCGCAGCCGGAAGCCGTCGAGCCCGGCGGCCCGCCAGTCCAGGAGCAGGTCGGCCAGGTCACCGGGGGTCCCGGTGAAGATGAGGGCGTCCGAGGAGTAGGGAGCGCCGTCCAGTTCGTCGAGCCGGCCCTTGCGGGCCTCGGCCGTGGAGAGGTCACCGTCGAGGAGGACGACCAGGTCGGCGAAGATCTTCAGCGGCTCACCGGCCCGGCCCGCGCGCTCCTCGGCGGCGCGTACCTGTCCGATGATCGTCGTGACCTGGTCCCGGGAGTGCGGCGTCACGTACACGACGTCCGCTCCCCCGGCCGCGAACTCGTAGGGCACGACGTCGTGGGCGAGCGCCGTGACGAGCGGCTGCCCCTGCGGCGGCCGTGGCGTGATCGAGGGCCCCTTGACGCTGAAGTACGGGCCTTCGAAGTCGATGTAGTGCAGCTTGTCGCGGTCGACGAACCGGCCGGTCGGCACGTCGCGGATCTCGGCGTCGTCCTCCCAGCTGTCCCACAGCCGCCGGACGACCTCCACCGCGTCGGCGGCCTCGGCGAACAGCGCGCGTACGCGCCCGGCGAACTCCGGGTCGTTCCACGCGCCGGGGCGGAGCTCGGGGAACTCGCGGCGGCCGAAGTGGCGGGCGTCGCTCGCCCGGCCGGAGATCTGCGGGCGCCACCCCGCCCGGCCCCGGCTGACGTGGTCGAGGGTGGCGATGCCGATCGCGACGTGGAACGGCTCGGTGTGGGTGGTGCTCGTCGTCGGCACCAGCCCGATGCGGGAGGTGAGCGGGGCGAGCCGGGCGGCCAGCAGCACGGCGTCGAGCCGGCCCCGCACCTGGTCGGTGCGGTCGTCCTGGCCGTCGAAGGCCGAAGATTGCGGGCCCAGCGAGTCCTCGATGGTCACGAAGTCGATGCGGGCGCGTTCGGCCTCGGCGACCAGGTCGGCCCAGTACCCGGCGGTGAACAGGTCCTTCGGCCGCGCGTCCGGCGCCCGCCACGCGGCCGGGTGCCAGCCGGCGCCGTCCAGCGCGACGGCGAGGTGGAGGTGGGTCACAGGGTGGCCTCCTGACGGTGCGGGACGGCGGCGAGGCCGAGGTGGTCGCGGAGCGTGGGGCCGGTGTAGTCGGTGCGGAAGACACCCTTCTCCTGGAGCAGCGGCACGACCTTGTCGACCAGGTCGTCCAGACCGCCCGGCGTGAGGTGCGGCACGAAGATGAAGCCGTCCGCGGCCTCCGTCTGGACGAACTCGTCGATCTGGTCGGCGATGGTCCGCGCGGTCCCGACGAACGTCTGCCGGCCGGTGACCTCGATGACCAGCTCACGTACGGTCAGCCGTTTCTGCCGGGCCACCTCCCGCCACTGCTCGACCGTCGCCCGACGGTCGCCCCGGAACTGGGCGCGGCCCTTCGAGACCCCCTCGGTGAAGTCGGGGTCGATGTCGGGCAGCGGCCCGTCCGGATCGACGTCGGACAGGTCCCGGCCCCAGATCCCCTCCAGGAAGGCGATCGCGGTCTGCGGGCTCACCTGCGCCCGCCGGATCTCCGCCGCGCGCTCGGCCGCCTCCTCCTCGGTGTCGCCGAGGACGTAGGTCACGGCGGGAAGGATCTTCAGCTCGTCGGGCCGACGGCCGTACTTGGCGAGCCGGGCCTTGACGTCCTTGTAGAACGCGCGGCCCTCCTCCAGTCTGCTGTGCCGGCTGAAGATGACGTCGGCGTCGGAGGCGGCGAACTCCCGGCCCTCGTCGGAGTCCCCCGCCTGGATGATGACCGGGTGGCCCTGTGGCCCGCGCGGCACGTTGAACCTTCCCTCGATGGCGATGTGCCGTCCCCGGTGACGGAAGGTCTCGATGCCGTCGGACCGGACGAACTCGCCGCGTCCGGCGTCGGCCACCACGGCGTCGGGCCGCCAGGAGTCCCACAGCTCCCGCGCAGTCCGGAGGAACTCGGCGGCGCGGGTGTACCGGTCCGCCTCATCCAGGTAGCCGCCGCGTCGGAAGTTCTGCCCGGTGAACGCGTCGTAGCTCGTTACAACGTTCCAAGCCGCCCGGCCGCCGCTCAGATGGTCGAGCGTCGCCAGCCGCCTGGCCACTTCGTACGGCTCGTTGAAGGTCGAGTTGACGGTCGCGGCCAGGCCCAGGTGTGAGGTGACGGCCGCGAGGGCGGACAGGACGGTCAGCGACTCGGGCCGGCCGACGACGTCCAGGTCGTGGATCCGGCCCTTGAGCTCGCGCAGCCGGAGCCCCTCGGCTAGGAAGAAGAAGTCGAACCTGCCGCGTTCGGCCGTACGGGCGAGGTGAACGAAGGAGTCGAAGTCGATCTGGCTCTTGGACCGGGGGTCGGTCCAGACGGTGGTGTTGTTCACGCCGGGGAAGTGCGCGGCGAGGTGCACCTGTCTGGGTGTCATCGAAACCTCTCCCTGTCGAGGGGTCGGGCGTGAACTCGCGAGTCGCCCGACCGAGCAGGCGAGATCAGCGAGCCCATGCCACTGTAGAAAAAACCTACTAATCCGGTCAAGATAGGTAGGAATGTAAGGATGGATGACATGAGCGATGAGCGGGCCGACGCCGGCACGTCCGGCACTTCGGCATGGCACCGGCGTCTCGAGCACATCCGCGGCGGAGACCTCGACCCGGAAACCGCACAGACCTCGGGGATGCGGCGCTTCGCGGCGATCTCCGGCAGGACCGTCGGCTCCCGGCGGCTGTGGATGGGCCGTACGCACGTCGACCCGGCGACCAACTCCGGCGACCATCACCACGGCGAGGCCGAGACCGCGATCTACGTCGTGTCCGGACATCCGGTGTTCGTCTTCGCCGAAGGCGAGGAAGAGGTGCGTCTGGAGACCTCGCCCGGCGACTACGTCTTCGTCCCGCCGTACGTCCCGCACCGGGAGGAGAACCCTTCATCCGAGGAAGAGGCGGTCGTGGTCATCGCGCGCAGCACCCAGGAGGGCATCGTGGTGAACCTGCCCAGCCTGTGGGCGCCCGTCGACGGGACCGACGACGCCGAGACGACGTGACACGACGATCAGAGCGCCACGATCGGCGAGATCTCTGCTACAGATAGTAGTCGCGACGGGTCCTCCGTCGTCCGGGCCGCGGACACCGGAGGACCGGTCGCTCGGCGGCCCGGCCACGCTGCGCGAGGAGCGAGAGATGTCCGTACGTCGCGTGCCGGCCGCCATGACCTCGGTCGCCCTGACGAGCATGCTGGCCCTGAGCACCCCGGCCACCGCCGCGACCGGCGGCGGCCCGGCCGGGGGCGTCGCCTTCGTGGTCGGCCAGGCGCAATTCGACGCGATGTTCCCGGGCCGCAATCCCTTCTACACCTACAAGGGCCTGACCGACGCGCTGCGCGCCTACCCGGGGTTCGCGCGGACGGGCGGCGAGGTCACGAGAAGGCGCGAGGCGGCGGCCTTCCTCGCCAATGTCGGCCACGAGACGGGCGGCCTGAGATACGTCGTCGAGCAGAACAAAGCCAACTACAGCCACTATTGCGACAGAACCCAACCTTACGGCTGTCCCGCGGGCGCGAACGCCTACTACGGACGCGGCCCGCTGCAGTTGAGCTGGAACTTCAACTACAAGGCCGCCGGGGACGCCCTGCACCTCGACCTGCTGCACGACCCGTACAGAGTGGAGAGGGACGCCGCCGTCTCGTGGCAGACCGGCCTGTGGTTCTGGAACACCCAGAAGGGCGCCGGCACCATGACCTCGCACGAGGCGATGGTGAGCGACAAGGGCTTCGGCGCGACGATCCGCAGCATCAACGGCGACCTGGAGTGCGACGGAAAGAATCCGGACCAGCGCCAGGACCGCATCAACCTCTACCAGAGGTTCGCCGGCATCCTCGGCGTCGGCGCCGGCGGCAACCTGTCCTGCTGATTCCTGATCGCCCGAAAACCTCCACGTCCGGAGGGATCTGCCCTATTCTCGCGCGTGCGCCGTCAGGTCTCCTCCTGCCGGCTGGAACCGACGGGGATGGTGCGAACGATGGCGACGGATCCACCCGAAGACGAGGCGGCGGAGGCCCCGGAGGCGGAGCCTCCGTCGGGCGGCTCTCAGCCGGACCAGCCAGGCCCGCATCCCCGGCCGTACGGACTTCCTCCCGGCCAGCCCTATGCCGACGCCGCGCCGGGAGCGTACGGCGGTCCGCCGCCCGGCCCGTACGGGTCTTCGCACCCTGGGCACTACGGCGGTCCGCCGCCCGGGGCGTACGGGTCTTCAGGTCCGGGGCACTACGGCGGTCCGCCGCCGGCACCGCCGTATCCGTCCTATCCGCCCGGTGGGCCGTACCCGGCCTACGGTCCGCCGACGGCGATGGACCCGACCCTCGCCGAGTGGTGGCAGCGTCTCGTCGCCCGGATCATCGACGGCCTCATCCTCTCGGTGGTCACGGCGCCCCTGCTGGTCTGGTACTTCCTCTGGTACCTCCACCGGATCAGGACCACCCTCCCGTCCGATCCGGACGCCCCGGCGCCGCCGGTCGGCGAGATGCTGCACACGGAGCTGAGCCTGATGGGGTACAGCCTGCTGATCGGGCTGGCGAGCGGGGTGGTCGCCTTCGGTTATGAGGCGTTCGCGCTCTCCCGGTGGGGCCGGACCGTGGGCAAGCGGGTCATGAACATCAAGGTGGTCACGCTGTCGGACCGCGCTCCGATCACCGGGGGCACCGCCGCCAAGCGGGCCGCGCTCTACGCGCTCGTGCCGCAGGTCCCCACCGTCGGCGGCATGTTCGGTCTGCTGAACGTCCTCTGGCTGCTCTGGGACAAGCCGTACCGCCAGTGCCTGCATGACAAGGTCGCCCGAACGGTCGTGGTCAAGACCCCGCCGCGGTGAACCACCGGAAGGTTCCGGCCGGCGGCGGGGACGCACTGGCACGAGCCGCCTGATCCCCGAGGAGGCCCCTGGCGACGGAGCTCCGCTCGTCGCCAGGGGTTCGGCACGCGTCGTCGACGGGGGCCGGCCTCAGGAACCGAGCTCGGGGAGGTTCTCGGCCAGCGGCACGAACTCGGCCGCCGACAGCAGCCCGTCACCGTTGGTGTCGTACTGGACGAACAACGCCCTGACGATCCCCGACAGATCGTTCACCTCGGCCGCCGGGAACATCCCCGCGATCGCCGCGGTCACCTCGTCCGCGGTGAGCCGCCCATCCCCATCGGTGTCGTACCGAGCGAACACCGCCTCGTACTGATCGGACATGATTCCCTTCCACCAGAGCGACCGTGGTCCCCGATCGTAACGATTCCCGGAGCGACCATCGCCCTCAGGTGCGGCGAATTTGCGCCGCGGCCGGGCCGGGGCTCAGCCGGCCGTGGCGTCGAGCCGGCCGAGCACGTGGTCGGACACCTGGCGGAGCAGGGCGACCTGGTCGCGGGTGAGCCCGTCGAAGAACAGGCGTCGTACGGTGTCGACGTGCCCGGGGGCGGCGGCCACGATGGCGCGCCGGCCCGCGTCGGTCAACGCGACCACGGCGCCGCGGCCGTCCTCGTCGCACTCCTCTCGCGCGACCAGGCCGCGGCGCTGCATCCGGGTGAGGTGGTGCGACAGGCGACTCTGCTCCCACTGCAGGCCGCGCTGCAGCTCGAACGGCCGTAGCCGCCCGTCCGGGGCGTCGGTGAGCTGGACGAGCACCTCGTAGTCGGCCAGCGAGAGGCCGGAGTCGGCCTGCAGCTGCCGGCTGAGCCGTGCGGTCAGTTGCCCGTGCATGCGGATGAACGCACGCCAGGCGCGCTGCTCCTCGTCATCGAGCCATCGTGTGCCGCTCATGACCTCCACCCTAACGTGATCAATGACATGTCATCCGGTTGGGAAATATATGACGCGTCATGTAGGTTGTGAGCCGCGTAGATGATTCATCATCTACCTAGACGTCGGAATGAGGAGCCGTCCCATGCGCACCCAGATGAGCCCGCAGATCGACATCCGCCGCGCGGACGAACGCTTCAAGACCGAGATCGGCTGGCTCGACTCGAAGCACTCGTTCTCGTTCGGCCACCACCACGACCCTCGCAACACCCACCACGGGCTGCTGCTCGTCAACAACGACGACGTGGTCACGCCCGGCATGGGCTTCGAGACCCACCCGCATCGCGACATGGAGATCGTCACCTGGGTCCTGCGCGGGTCGCTGGTCCACCAGGACTCCACCGGCCACAACGGGGTGATCTACCCGGGGCTCGCCCAGCGGATGAGCGCCGGCACCGGCATCCTGCACTCCGAGAAGAACGACTCCTGGCACCTGCGGGGCGAGCGGCACGACGAGCCGGTGCACTTCGTGCAGATGTGGGTGGTGCCCGACGAGGCCGGCATCACCCCCGGCTACGAGCAGCTGGAGATCGACGAGAAACTGCTGTCCTCCGGCGCGCTCGTCCCCGTCGCCTCCGGACTGGAGCGGCACGACGGCGAGGCCGCGATCCGGATCAAGAACCGGTACGCCGCGCTCTACGCCGCCCGTCTGGCACCCGGCCAGAGCGTCGAGCTGCCCGAGGCGCCGTTCCTGCACCTGTTCGTCGCGCGCGGCGCCGTGAATCTCGAAGACGCCGGTCCGCTCGGCACCGGTGACGCCGTGCGCTTCACCGCGGTCGGCGGGCAGCGGGTCACGGCGACCGAGCCCGCGGAGATCCTGGTATGGGAGATGCACGCCACCATCGCCGCCTGACCGCCCGGCCGGAAACACCGGGTGACGTGGGCCCCGCCCATGGGCAGGGAACCCACCACCCGGCCACCGGCCGGGAACCCGTCACGACCCCGCATCGGAGGAACCATGACCGACACCCCGACCGATCTCGGCGCGATCGAGGCCGAGCGGCAGCGCCTCCGGGACGCCCATCTCCGTCCCGCGGCCGAGCGTCCCCGGTCCACGGCGCGCGGACTGCATCACACCGCGCTGATCAGCAGCGACGTGGAGCGCACCGTCCGCTTCTACCAGGACGTGCTGGGCTTCCCCCTCACCGAGCTGATCGAGAACCGGGACTACCCCGGCTCCTCGCACTTCTTCTTCGACATCGGCAACGGCAACCTGCTCGCCTTCTTCGACTTCCCCGGGCTCGACCTCGGCCCGTACGCCGAGGTCCTCGGCGGCCTCCACCACTGCGCGATCTCCGTGGAGCCGGCACGCTGGGACGAGATCGTGCGCCGCCTGGACGAGGCCGGCGTCGAGCACGTCGTCCACAGCGAGGTGTCGGTCTACTTCCGCGACCCCGACGGCGCCCGCATCGAGCTCATCTCCGACCCGCTCGGCGAGATGTACGGCAACCAGGTGCTGTGACCGTCGCCGGTCGCACCGGCCGCCGAAGTCCTTCGCCTGTGAACCGGGTCACTGCCGGTCATGGAGTGAGAGGGCTTCTCGTCTCTTGTCGGTGACGCGACGAACGGAGACGTCATGAGAATCCTCATCGCCGGAGCGTCCGGCGCGATCGGCGGCCATCTCGTCACCCAGCTCGTGGCGCGCGGCCATGAGGTCGTCGGTACGACTCGCTCGGCGGCCAAGACCGGCGCGCTGCGGGCGCTGGGCGCCGAGCCGGTCATCGTGGACGCGCTCGATCCGGACTCGGTGGCCGATGTGGTGGCCAAGGCCGAGCCCGCGGTGATCGTCCATCAGCTCACCGCGCTGAGCGGACCGTCGACCATGCGGCAGGTGAAACGGATGGCGGCCGCCACCAACCGGCTGCGCACCGAGGGAACCGACCACCTGCTGGCCGCCGCGCGTGCGGTCGGCGTCCGCAGGTTCGTGGCACAGAGCAACTCTTTGTGGATGGAACGCAGCGGTGGGCCGGTCGCCGACGAGAACGGCCGGATCGAACCGAACCCGCCTGCGGACGCCGAGGCGGCGGTGGCCGCGTTGCGCCACGTGGAGGACGCGGTGACCGGCATCACCTGGGCCGACGGCATCGTGCTTCGCTACGGTTCCTTCTATGGCCCTGGGACCGCCCTCAGCGCCGCGCCGGACGCGGTCATGACCGAGCAGATCCGCAAGCGAAGGTTCCCTATCGTCGGCGGCGGCCGCGGGGTGTGGTCGCTGGTGCACATCACCGACGCCGCCTCGGCCACGGTCGCGGCCATCGAACGCGGCAGGCCCGGGATCTACCATGTCGCCGATGACGATCCGGCACCGGTGCGTGACTGGCTGCCCTACCTCGCCCGGACACTCGGCGCTGGACCGCCGCGTCGCGTACCGGCCTGGCTCGCCCGCCCGCTGGCCGGCAAGGGCGCGGTGGACATGATGACGCGGGCCCGCGGGATCTCCACCGGCAAGACCAAGCGCGAACTGGACTGGAAACCGCGGTACCCGAGCTGGCGCACGGGTTTCACCGACGGATTGAGCTGACTCGGCATGTCCACCTCGGACCTTTACGGCGATCTGCGGCCGCGCGCCTTCGCCATCGCCTACCAGATGCTCGGCAGCGTCAGCGAAGCCGAGGACGTGGTACAGGAGGCGTTCCTGCGGCTGCACCAGACCCAGCAGGGGGGCGAAACGATCGTCTCGCCGCGGGCGTACATCGCCACCTTGGTCACTCGCCTGGCCATCGATCAGCTGCGCTCGGCACGCGCGCGCCGGGAGCGATACGTCGGCGAGTGGCTACCGGAACCGCTGGCCACCGATCCGTCACCAGGCGAGCACGCGGAGACCGCCGACTCGCTGTCGTTGGCCGTCCTGGTGTTGCTGGAGAGTCTGTCGCCACGGCAGCGGGCCGCGTTCCTGCTGCGCGAGGTGTTCGAGTATCCGTACCCCCAGGTCGCCGAGATCGTCGGCACCGACGTGGACAGTACGCGGCACCTGGTCGCGCGGGCTCGCAAACACCTCCAGGAGCGCCGACCGCGCTACTACGCCTCTCGGCGACAGCGGCAACAGCTGGCTCGGCGCTTCTTCGCCGCCGTCGAACAGGGCGACCTGCGGGCGCTCGAAGAACTGCTGGCGCAGGATGTGGCGATGCACGGTGACGGCGGCGGCAAGGTGCCGGCGCTGGGGCGGCCGGTCAACGGACGTCGGCGGGTGGCGCGTGTTCTGGCTGCGGTGGCGCCCATGCTGGCGCGTGCCGGTGGCGTGCGTTTCCACGTCACCGAGGTCAACGGCCAGCCGGGCGCCCTGGTGTTCGACACGCGGGACCTGCTGGTCGGGGTGATGGGGCTGGATATCGCCGACGGTCAGGTCCAGACGATTCACTCCGTAGTCAACCCCGACAAATTGCAGCACTTCGACCGGGTCGGCGACCTCAGCGCCCTGGTGCGCGCGGGCCGCCGAGCCGGCGACGGCTGAACCGTCGGTCACTCCGGACCCCGCCGGCGCGGGACGGGGTCCGGGGCGAGCGCCGCCGCCAGGGCGTTCAGGCGTAGCGTCGTGCCGCCGCGCAGGTGGGGCAGGTCGGCGCTGCCGTCGCCGGTGGCGACCAGGAAGGCGACCTGCTCGGTCCACGTCAGCAGGGTCGATCCGGAGTCGTCGGCCAGCAGGACCGTGACCAGGGAGGTCCAGCGCAGCAGGTCGTCGACGGTGGACTCGTACCCGAAGACGATCCTGCGGTCCGGCACGATGTCGAGGTAGCGGGACCGGTACTCCAGCCGCTCCGGGACCGAGTCCAGGACGGAGAAGGTGCTGTGCGCCGTCTCGCCGCCGCCCACCCCGAACTCGTGGTGGTAGACGGCCCCCGACCCGGGAAGCCGGAACCAGCGGCGCCGGACATCGGAGTCGGCGAAGGCGGCGAAGACGACGGCCGGGGCCGCGTCCAGACGCCGGACGATCGTGAAGGTGTCGTGCCGGACGCCGGGCCCGTCCTCCGGCTTCACCTCGGCCTGCCGTGCGCTCATCCGCGTCCCTCCGCCCGCTGACCGCCGCGGCGGTCGTCGATGGTTACCATCGGGAGGAATCGCGGAAGGCCCCGTGTTAATCCGCCTTTCTGATACGCACTTTCCCGTAAGCAACGCACCCGGAAGGCGGAATCGCCATGGACGCCGTGCTGCGCGCCGACCTGGTCGCGCGAGGGATGACGCCCGACTGCGCGGAGACGATCGAGCTCGTCCGCGACGTCCTCACCCGGGTCGGCGACAAGTGGACCGTCCTGGTCGTCACGACGCTGGCACCCGGCCCGATGCGCTTCACCGCCCTGCACGAGCGGATCGCCGGTATCTCTCAGCGCATGCTCAGCCAGACCCTGCGCGCCCTGCGGCGCGACGGCCTGATCACCCGGACCGCCTACGCCGAGGTCCCCCCGCGCGTCGAGTACGCGCTCACCCCCCTCGGCCGCTCCCTGGCCGCGGCCGTCGACCATCTCGTCCTCTGGGTACGGACGCACCAGGCCGACATCTCCCGCAACCGCGAGGACTTCGACGGCGGCAGGTGACCGGCCGCCCGGCGCGGGGACGTGCGGTCAGTGTGACGTGCTGGAGATGGCCGTCACGAGTTCGCCGACCATCTCATCGGGCAACTTGGCCGCGAGATCGGCCTGGCTGATGATCCCGACGAGTTCGTTCTCCTCCAGCACGGGCAGGCGGCGGATCCGGTGCTCGGCCATCTGGTGGAGGACGCTCTCGATGTCCGACCCGGCGTCGACGTACCACACCTCGCCTTCGCCGACGAGCTCTCCGGCCCGGCAGTCGGAGGGGTTCCTGCCCTGCGCGATGGCCTTCACGACGATGTCGCGATCGGTGATGATCCCCTTCAGCCTGCCGTCCTCTCCGCAGACCGGCAGCGCGCCCACGTCCATCTCCGCCATGCGGCGGGCCGCCGTGGTGAGATTCTCGTTGATCGACAGGCACTCACAACCCTGGTGCATGACCTCACGTGCGGTCGTCATGATCGATCTCCCCCTTTCAGCCCCTCGTTCGAATCGTCCCTCGCGACGAGCCCCGGGCGCCAGAGGGCGAAAGTCCCACGCCGCCGGTCAGATCACCGGCTGCCCGGCGACGAGGACCTCGCGGATGTCGAGCGTGGCGTCCCCCGGCCGCCAGGCGAAGACGATCAGGTCCGCGGGCCGGCCGGGCCGCAGCAGGCCACGGCCGCCGACGAAGCGTCCGGGATTCGCCGTGGCCAGGCGCAGCCCCGTGTCGAGGGTCAGGCCGGCCATCGTGATCGCGGTCGCCACCCCGTCGGCGAGGGACCGGGAGGCACCGGCCAGCAGGGGCGTGCCGACGTAGGACAGCCGGCCGTCCGCCGACAGCTCGACGTCCCCGCCCACCGGGGTCCGGTAGCGTCCCGGCGGCATGCCCGCCAGCGCCGTCGCGTCGGACACCAGGTGGGCGCGCTCGACGCCCTTGGCGCGCAGCATGACGCGGAAGGTGTCGGCGGGCAGGTGGTGCCCGTCCGCGATGAACCCCGCGTGCAGGCGGTCATCGGCGAGCTGGGTCCACAGGTGGTTCGGGTGCCGGGGCAGCATGGTGTAGGTGGCGTTGCCCAGGTGCGTGGCGAGTTCGGCGCCGGCGTCGATCGCCCGGGTGATCTGCTCGGGCGTGGCATGGGTGTGCCCGATCGCGCAGCGCACGCCCCTGCGGGTGGCGTGGGCGATGAAGTCGATCGCCGCCTCGTCGTGCGGCGAGATGGTGACCATGCGGACGAGGTCGCCCCAGCGGCGCAGCTCCTCGAGGTCGGCGGGCCGCAGATACCGCGCGTCGTGCACGCCGCGCGGGCCGTCCTCCGCCGACAGGAACGGCCCCTCCACGTGGACGTACGGGATCGCGCGCGCGACGAGCGGATCGGCCCCGCGCGCCCGCGCGATCGCGGACAGCGCCGCGCGGATGCGCTCCTCGGGCGCGGTCACGATCGTCGGGACCACCGTGGTCGTCCCCACGCGGCGCAACGCGCTCACCAGCGCGGTCACCGTGGTCTCGTCGACGTCGGCGGCGTTCACGTCGTGCCCGGCGAACCCGTTGACCTGCAGGTCGACCAGTCCCGGCGCGAGCCACAACTCCGCAGGCCCGTCCGCCTCGGTGATCGCGGCGATCCGCCCGTCCTCGACGCTCACGCACAGCGTGCGCCCGCTCGCCGGATCCCGGCCGCTGATCCTCATCGGGGCGCGGACTCCTCGTCGACGTAGACCACGCAGCGCGGGTGGGTGCGCAGCGCGCTCGCCGGCAGATGTCCTCCGATCGGGCCGCGCAGCGCGGCGGTCACCGCGTCCCGTTTGCGCGCACCGGGCACCATGCAGAAGACCTCCTCGGCCGACAGCAGCGCCGGCACGGTGAGGGTGATCGCCCGGCGGGGCACCTCGGCCAGGGCCGCGAAGCAGCCGTCGTCGACCTGCTGAAGGCGGCAGACCTCGTCCAGTTCGACGACCTTGACGGACGCGGGGTCGTCCAGGTCGGCGGGCGGGTCGTTGAACGCCAGGTGCCCGTTGACCCCGATCCCCAGGCAGGTGATGTCGATCGGCGCGGCCGACAGCGACCGGGCGTACGCCTCGGGGGGCGCGTCCGGGTCGATCAGGCGCACCGCCCTGAGCGGCACCCGGTCGAAGAACGTCCGCCGCAGCCAGGCGCCGAACCGCTGCGGGGCAGCGTCGTCCAGGCCGAGGTACTCGTCCATATGGAACGCGGTCACCCGCGTCCAGTCGACGCCCGGCCGCGCGGCCAGCGCGCGCAGCGTCGCCTCCTGGCTCGGCGCCGCGGCGAAGATCATCCGGACTTCGGGGCGGGTCTCCAGCCGCCTGGTGATCGCCGCCGCGATGTCGCGCGCGGCGGCGCGGCCCAGCGCCTCGGGGTCGGGGAACCGGCGGAGGACGGGTTCGTACGTCGCGGCGCTCGACCGCTCTCGATCTGTCATCGCCGGCAACGGTACTCCCCGGCCACCGGGTGTCCTCCCCCCGCGTGCGCGGGAAGCGCTCAGGCGACCCTGGCCAGAATCCGGGCGAGCGCCTCGCGCAGCACACGGGGCGCGTCGTCCGCGCGGCCGCGCGACCGCCAGGCCACATGCCCGTCCGGGCGTACGAGCGAGGCGCCGGCCGGCCCGACCCCGTACCGCGCGCACCAGGTGCCCGTGGGGTCGGAGAGGTCGGTGCCGATGCGATGGACCGTGAGCCGGACCCCGAGCCGCGCGGCGGCATCGCGGGCGGCGTCCGCCCAGTCCGCGCCGGACGGCCCGGCCAGCAGCACGAGGTCCGGTCCGAACAGGTCGAGCGTGGAGAGCGGCTCGCCGCCACGTTCGAGGATCACGTGCGGCGCACGGCCACCCGGCCGCCCGGTCTGCGCGAAAGGGTCCTCGGTCACCGGGCCGTCCTCGTCCGCGCCCTCGTCCTGGATGACGGCGCCAGACCGGTAGCGGTGGCCGAACGTCAGCCGCGCCGGGTCGACGGGCTCGGTCGGCTCGGCGGGGGGCACGGTGCCCGGCGTCCGGGCGAACCAGTTCGCGAGCTGGAAGTCGGCGATGAGGTGGCAGACGGGGCGACGTTCGGCGTCGTAGGTGTCGAGGAGGTCCGGTCCGGCCTGCCCGGTCAGTACGAGCGCCAGCCGCCACCCGATGTCCCAGCCGTCGTGGACGGCCGCGCTCGACGCCTGGCCGCCGCTCGGCGGCATCACGTGGGCGGCGTCCCCGGCGAGGAAGACGCGGCCGGTTGAGAAGCGTTCGGCGAGCAGGTGACCGACCGAGAACGCGGACTGGTCGAGCACCTCGACGTCCAGGCCGGGCAGGCCGGTGGCCGAGCGGATCAGCTCCGCGCACCGCTCGGGGCGGAGTCCCGCACGGACGGCTTCGCGGTTCGGCGGGCACGTCAGCCGGAGGAGATGGGTGTCCGTGTCGGCACGGGTCGATCCGAACGCGACCGCGACCATGGGGTCCCGGTGCAGCAGATGGTAGAGCTCGAGGTCGACGTTCGGGGCGGCGCCGGACAGGCCGGCCCGGAACGCGACCAGATGGGTTCGGGCGAGCTCGCCCATTCCGCGGGTGGGCGTTCGCAGGGCGGTCCGGACGGGGCTGTCGTGCCCGTCCGCCGCGATCAGATACTCGGCCCGGATGGTACGCCGGACGCCGGTGGCCGCTTCGACCGTCGCGGTGACGCCGTCCGGGTCCTGCCGCAGCGAGGTCAGTTCGGTGGCGAAGCGCAGGTTCGCGCCGAGGTCCTCCGCCTTGGCGCGCAGGATCCCCTCGACGTGATCCTGGTACAGCCCCAGGTCCGCCACGGGGGTGAGCCGCTCGATGAGCCCGCTCGGCCGGCCCGGCTCGGGCAGCGGGATCGGCGGCACGCAGCCGGCGAAGGATCTCTCGACGAGCCGGTGGAAGGTCAGCGCCTCCGTCCGGAGAGCCTCCTCGAGGCCGGGCGCCTGGCGCAGCAGCTCCATGGCCCGGTGGTTGAGCCCGTACGCCTTCGGCCGGACGGACGTGCCCGGGTGACGCTCGACGAGCAGCGGAGGGATGCCGCGCCAGGCGAGTGAGACGGCGGCGGAGAGCCCGGCGTACCCCGCGCCGACGATGAGCACGGGGACCTTCTCCTCCGGCGTCACCGAAGGGCCTGCGGTCCCTCGGCTCCTCCGTGGGCCAGCCGCCGGAAGAACATCAGGATGCCGGTCAGCCCATGCGCCCACGAGAGTGCGCGGTCGGGAGGTGCGCCGGCCGCGAAGAATCGGGGATGCTCGGGGGAACCGGCGTTTCGGAGCAGGAGGTGGGTGCCGACGTCGCGTGCCGCGTCCCAATACCGCGCGGACTGCTCGAGAACGGCCACGTCGAGCAGGTAGCCACCGACGCCGGCCGCGCCGCAGCATCGACCGGGCGCGCTGAGCCGGGGAACCCGGAGGATGCAGGCGTCGGCGGCCTGACGTGCGAGGTCGGCCAGGGACGCGTCGCCCAGCACCGCGCTCGCGTGCAGGAGGGTCCGGCCGATCCCGGACAGTCCGCGGCACCAGGACACGGTCAGCTCTTCGGCCGCCCGATTCTTCGCCTCGGGAATCAGCGAACGCGCGCGCTCCGCGAGGCGGCGCACCCGGCCCGCGGCGAGTTCGAGCATGGGCGTTTCGCCGGTCTCCTCGGCGACGCGGAGCAGCAGCTCCGCCGTACCCGCGAGGCCATGGGCCCGTCCCGCGGCCAAGTCGGCCTCGCCCGGCGCCGAGCCGGACGCCGGTGGGCGGTCCGCCGCGACCTCCCGCGCGCAGCGCAACGCCACCTCGAGATCCGCCGGGTCGCCGCCGGCCCGGTAGAGGTACAGGTGTCCCAGGCCGACACCGGCGGTTCCGTCGATCAGGTCGGGAGTGTCGGGCCTCCAGTCCGGTGACGGGAGGCTCCGGCCGGGCCGCTCATCGGCGCCGATGCCGCGATCGGCGGCCTCTTGGAGGAAGACGGCCGTTCCGGTGACGCCGGTGAACAGGCCGGGCGGCAGGTTCCTCCGACCCGCGACGCGTGCGGTGAAGGCCACGAGTTCGCGCGCCCTCGCGGCGGCCGGCGGGTAGGCGAGGTGATGCAGCAGTTCGAGGCCGATGCCGGCGCTGCCGCTGTAGACGCTGACGTCACGGGCGGCCTGAGTGGTGTCCGGAGCGTCCAGCACGTCACTCAGGCGGCCGACCAGGTCGCGCACCAAGCCGTGGGCGACCTCCGCGGCGGTCTCCTCGGTGACGGCGGGGAACGCCGGGAGGGGCCCGGCCGGTCGCCGATCGGTGTCCTCGGACGCGATCCGACGCGCCGCGGCGCGGGCGCGCCGATCGTCGTCCCCCAGAAGGTCGGCGATGGCGGCGATGATTCCGCACGGTGTCCGGCCGTGGTGCCGGGAAAGGGTCTGCAACGCTCGGGTCCGCGGCAGCCCGGGATCCTCTCCCAGGGCGACCGGGTGCAGGCCGGTCGCCGCGAACGCCAGGGTCATGCCGAGCGCGTGAAGGTCATCGGTGTCGCGTGGCGGCTCGTTCCGTATCTGCCGCGCGGGCGCGTAGCCCGGCGTCTTCCCGGGCAGGTGCAGGCCGTCGTACGCCGCGAGCCCGAAATCGACGACGGCGACCTCGCCGCCGACCACGACGTTCGCGGGGGTGAGGTCCCGCATGATGACGCCGCGTTCGTGCACCCGGAGCAGGATGCGGGCCAGGTCGACGGCCAGCCGGTCGAGACGGCGCGCGCCCGTGCCGGGACCGGTCTCGTACGGGCCGTCCCGCCGCACGTCGTCGTCCAGCGACCGGGGGCCGCAGTCGGTGGTGACCAGGAACTCGTCGTCACCGTGCCGGAAGTGGTCGATGAACCGGGGCACCCCGGCCACCCCGTCCAGGACCTCCAGCACGCGGCGCTCGTTGCGCAGCCGCAGCCGGCTGTCGTTCCGGTCACCGTGCTCGGCGATCAGGGCGCGTGCCTGCTTGACGACCACAGGGCGGCTCTCGCGCCCGTCGATCGCGCGGTAGACATTGCCCTGGGCGGCCTCCCGGATGCCGCCGACGACCCGGTAACGGCCGCCGAGCAGGACGTCGCCGCCGTCGGGTACCGCGCCGCCGGCCCGGCCGGTGAACGGGTCGGTGACCCAGGAGGGCTGCCGGTAGCCGAGTCCGGCGAGCGCGTCGAACTCCTCGCCGTCGGGCCCGTACAGCAGGTTCACCGGTCTGCCGCGCGCGTCGTCGCTCCACCTGACGGCGAACGGGCCGTACCGGTAGTACACCGGGGCGTCCGCGCGCACCCGTCGATCGCTGAGCACCCGTGGTCCCGGGTGGCCGCGCAACGTCCGGGCGAGGTGGGTTCCGAGCTCGCGGACCCGCTTCTGGTCGGGATAGACGGTGAACGCCTTCCCGACACTCGCCGGTGCGGTCCGGCCGTCGTTCAGCTCATCGAGGACCTGCTGCGAACGCGCGAGCTTGAACACGCAGCCTTCGGCCACCAGGAGGGGAAGAAGCGTTTCCACCAGCGCGGGATAGTCGGCCGAGCGGGAGGATATGTGCAGTTTCCAGCCGTGCTCCGGAAGCACGGCCCCGTTCGGCCTGACGACGAGCCAAACGGGGCCGCTCGTGACCGTGTGGTCGGCCCCGGCATATCGCCTGACGACCTGGTCTACCGGTTCCTGGTACCCCATTTCGCCCATCTCACCGAGGCCGATCACCGGCCCGCGTTCCGACGAGTGCGAGCCGCGACTGCGATCAGCAGTTCGGGCTCGTCACGTGCGGAACCGTCGCCGGGCATTCGGCGCGTTCCGTCAGGTCATCCCAGTGCTTCTCGAAGTCGACGGCCGGCTCGACCACGTCGGTTCCGGCCAGTCGGGGCTCCATCTCCAGAAGTGTGGACATGTCGCCTCCCTCCTGCTAGACAGCCATCAGAACCTTACCGACAGACCGTAACATCAGAGCTGACAAGACGCTATACCGGATATGACCGAATGTTGCCAGTCCGATGACCAGGCGCGACACTCGTTCTTCTCACTGAGACGTTCGGCGATCGCGGCGAAGGATGTCCATGAGCAGTGATTACGGCACCCCCGAGGATCGCTACAGCGACATTTCAGCGATTTATGACGACCTCTACGATTTCACCGCTGAGACGGAAGAAACAGTCTCCTTTCTGGCGAAACTGGCCTCCGGCGGTCGGGTACTCGAGCTCGGAGTCGGCACCGGCCGGGTCGCCCTGCCGCTGGCCGAACGCGGCTGCGACGTGACGGGAGTGGACGCGTCTCCCGACATGCTCAGAATGCTCAGGACGAAGGACCCCGGCCGAAAGGTCAAGGCGCTGCGGTCGGACATGACAGCCCCTGAGGTGGACGGGGAGTTCGACGTCATCTACGCGGTCTGGAACTCCTTCTGCGAACTGCACACGCAAGAGCGGCAGGTGGCCTGCGTCGCGTCGGCGGCCCGGCTGCTGCGCGACGGCGGCAGTCTCGTCCTGGAGACCTCCGTGGCGCACCGCGCCCTCACCGAGCAGCGACCGATCAGCGTCGGCCCGTTCACCGGCCTGAACGCCGCGACGTTCCAGCTCATGCGGTACGACCAACTCGACCAGATCGTCGAGTACCGGCACGTCTTCCTGAACGCCGACGGGGTCAAGGTCATGGCGAGTACGCACCGTCTCGTCCACCTGACGGAGCTGGACCTCATGGCGCGGTTGGGAGACCTCGAGCTGACGGCCCGACACGGCGACTGGACCGGCGGGCCCTTCCACGCGGCCAGTGCCCGGCACGTCTCCGTGTACACGAAGACGGGCCGGGCGCCCTCCTGCTGAAGAAGATGCCCAGCGGGCCGTTGCACAGCCGGAACTTCCGGCTGTTGCTGGCGTGCGACGTCATCTCGGTGACCGGGACCGCGATCGCCGCCGTGGCGCTTCCGTTCGCCGTCTTCTCGGTCGGCGGCTCGGCGAGCGGCGTGGGGTACATCGCGACGGCATCGCTGATCCCCACGATCCTTCTGCTGCTGCTCGGCGGAGTGGTCGCGGACCGCCTGCCCCGCCACCAGGTCATGATGGCGGCGAACGCCCTGCAGGCACTGGCCCAGGCCGGATCGGCGCTTCTGGTGCTGACGGGCGGCGGTGGAGCCCGGATCGCGGGCCTGGCGGTGCTGGCCGCCGTGCGCGGGGTCGGCTTCGGCTTCTTCTTCCCCGCCGCCGAGGGCCTGCTTCCCCAGACGGTGACCGCCGATCAGTTGGCGCGGGCGAACGCGATGGACCGCATCGGCCGGAACGGGGCCCAGATCGGCGGCGCCGCGCTGGGCGGTGCGCTGGTCGGCTGGGCCGGGCCGGGCTGGGGCCTGGCGATCGACGCGGCGAGCTTCGCGGTGGCCGGTGCGCTCCGTGCCCTCATGCGCTTTCCCCACCTGCCACGAGCACCCCGGGCGAGCCTGCCGCACGAACTGCGGGAGGGCTGGCGTGACTTCGTCTCCCGGCGCTGGCTCTGGGCGATCGTCGTCCAGTCCGCGCTCGTCGCCGCCATCTACTCCGCGGCCGGTGTCCTCGGTCCCCTCGTCGCTCAGGTCCGGCTCGGCGGCGCCCGGAGCTGGGGGATCGTCACGGCCGCCTTCGCCATCGGAGCGATCCTCGGCGGCGCCGTCCTGGTCAGGCTCCGGGTCCGGCGGCTGCTGGTGGCGGCGAGCCTGTCGGCGTCGGTGTTCGCGCTGTTCCTCGGCACGCTCGCGGTTCCGCTCACCGTTCCCTGGGTCGCGGCGGCCGCGCTCCTCACCGGCGGCTGCCTGGAGGTGTCCGCGGTCAACCGGGCCTTGGCCGTGCAGCAGGAGATCCCCCCGGCGATGCTGTCCCGCCTGTCCTCCTACGACGTTCTCGGCGGCCTCGCCCTCGCCCCCGTCGGGGCGGTGGCCGCCGGGCCGGCCGCGGACGCCTTCGGGGTCCGGGCCGTACTCGCGGCCGGGGCGATCCTCATCGCCGTTCTCACGGCCGCCACCCTCCTCGTCCCCGAGGTCCGGGGAATGCGGCGGCGATCCGACACGTCCGCGTTACAGACCGGTCCCGGCCCCGGATCCGGTGCGTACGCGCGCAGACCTGGCTCTGGATCCTTGTGCGGGCCGTCAGGGTGGATCCGGAGCACCCCTCCAGAATGCTCCGGATCACCCCGGACGGTGCCGCCCCTACCGAACCGCCCCCGCGCGTCCGGTGCCGAGCCGGCGATGATGGACCAGGCCGCCCCTGCCTGGGTTCTGACACTTGCGAGGCCTTCACAGCAAAGCTCCGGGGGGCGACTCCGGCTACCCCCGGATTCGGGGATGGGCGGGCCGGAAGCGCCGGTCCTACACTCGGCGCACATGAGTACTGGCGGGGTGCCTCGATGACACCGCGCGCCGCGGCTCCCGCCGTCACGCGCGTCACGGCGCCGTCCGGGTTGGTCCGGGAGCTCTCTGAGCACGAGCGGCTGGTCTTCGGCCGGGGGCCGGACGCGGACCTGGTGATCTCCGCCGACCGTGGTCTCTCCCGCCGGGCGGGCGTGATCAGCGCACTGTGCGGCGGCGCGTGGGTGGCCAACCTCAGCCGGACCCACGCGTTGTACACCGAGAGCGACGGATACCAGATCCGGCTGCCGCCGCTGGAGGCGGGCGGTGAGCCGTCCGCCGGCTGGTTCATCCGGACGGGGACGACGCTGGTGGGTTCGCGGGGCATGCTCGACGAGGGTCAGGCCGTCCGCGTGACGGTCCTGTCCACCGCGACCGACGCCCTCGGGAGCCCGCCCGTCGCCCGGCCGGACGACGACTCGACGCTGCTCCCGCTGTACCTGGATCCGCACACCAAGCTCTTCCTGGTGGCGCTCCTCCTGTGCCGCCCGTGGCTGCTGGACCCGACCCGTACGACTCCGCTGCCCCGGACGCCGGAGATCGCCCGCGCGGCGTTGGAGGTGACGGACGCCTATTACGAGATCGAGCAGTTCGACCACGACCCGGTCTTCCGCGACCGGCTCGCCGCGCGCGTCGGCGAGCATCTCAAGGTGCTCCGCCGCAAGATCAACCTGCGTGGGCTCGCGCGGGCCGGGACCCGGCTCTCCGACGAGGTGGTCGTCGGGGTGCTGATCGAGCACGCCATCGTCACCCCGGCCGACCTGGACCGCCTCGCCGACCCGTCCTGGTGCTCGCGGCAGGAGGACCTGTGGTGGGACCGTTCGCGGTAGCCGGGCTACAGGTCGTTCACGGTGAACGCCGCCTCCAACGGGGCGCCGACGCCGGGCACGGTCACGGTGAGGCGATGCCGGCCGGGCGGGATCTTTCCGGAGTAGAACTCGTGGCTCTGGTTGATCACGTAGTTGAACGTGCCAGCGAAGTCGACGACCGGCGTCAGCGCCGACACCCTGTCCCGGTCGAGCCGGACCGTGACCGTCCGGCCGGGTGTCAGGCCGGTGCCGTGGACGACGAACCCCGTGCGCCCGTCGCCGTAGTCCTGGTTCAGCGTGATCCCCGGCGGTCCCGACGGCCGTGCCGTCCGGGCGACGCCGGGTGCTCCGGCGGGGACGGCCCCGGGCGGTGGCGGCCCGAGCGGCCGTTGTGGCCGGTCGTCGCCCATCCGGCCCAGCGTGACCCCGGTCAGCAGCACGGCCACCGCTCCGAGCAGCACCATGAGGATCCGCCCGCCCCGGCCGCTCCGCCGGGGCGGGACCGTACGCCGCCGGTCCGGGGCATCCGGGTCCGGGAGGGGAGCCGCCGGCGATCGCTCCGGCGCTCTGATCGAGGTGGGCGAGTCCAGCGTGTCCTCGCCGGCGGCGCGGTCATCCGCCCGCGGCGGTTCCCCCGGCCGTGGCTCCCGCCGGTACTCCTCGAGCAGGGTGAGGGCCTCCTCGGGCAGCGGCGCCGCGCCGCTGCCGTCGAGTTCGGCCGCCAGGCGGGCCAGCAGGGCGTCCGCCGTGGGGCGGTCCGCCGGGTCGCGCCGGAGGCAGTCCAGCAGCAGGTCGGCGGCCTCATCCGGTACTCCGGTGAGGTCCGGTGGATCGCTCGCCAGGCGGAGCAGGACGTCGGTCACCGACTTCCCCGAGTACGGCGGGTGTCCGGTGGCGGCGAACAGCAGGGTCGAACCGAGGGCGAAGACATCACTCGCCGGCGTCGTCCGCCTGCTGTCGCGCGCCTGCTCGGGAGCCATGTACGCGGGGGTGCCGACGGCCTGGTGCGTCGCGGTGGCCGTGACGCGCTCGGTCGCCCGCGCCACGCCGAAGTCGATGACCCGTGGCCCCTCGATCGACACCAGCACGTTCGACGGTTTCAGGTCCCGGTGCACCAGCCCCGCCTGGTGAATCGAGTCCAGCGCCTCGGCGCACCCGGCGGCCAGCCAGCGCAGGGCCGGAACCGGCAACGGCCCGCACGTCCGTACGAGCTCCTCCAGGGAGGGCGCCGGGATGTACGCGGTGGCCAGCCACGGGATCTCGGCCTCCGGGTCGGCGGCCACCACCGCCGCCGTGAACACGCCGCTGACCCGGCCCGCCGCCACGACCTCACGGGCGAAGCGGGAGCGGAATTCGGCGTCGCCGGCGAACTCGCCCCTGATCGTCTTGACCGCGACCAGCCGTCCCGAGGCCGACCTGCCGAGGTAGACCCGGCCCATCGCACCGCTCCCGAGCCGCCCCAGCAGCGTGTAACCGCCGATCCGCCGGGGGTCCTGCCGGGCCAGTGGCTCCAGCCTCGTACGACCTGACGCCATCGCGTCTCCTCCGCTCGGCAGGGCACACCGGTCCATCTTCGCGGCCCCGGACCGTCAGTCAGGCGGACTGTACGGTTTCGTTACCGCCCTCCCCCGGTCATCGCCGGAGCCGTGGTGCGCGACGGAGGCGAGCTCCCCGGCGGCGCTCGCGAGCATCATGTCCAGGGCGGCCGGGTAGGCGCTGGAGTTCATCCGTGCCGCCAGGAGGTCCGCCACCGCGGTGATGTTGGGATGCGTCCGCTCCGGCAGCCGCGCGTACGTCGCGCGCCAGATCGTCCGGTCGGCGTGGCGGGCGGGCTCCGGCAGGGTCGCCGAGGCGGCGTCCAGCGCCGCGAAGGCCAGGGCCTGATCGATGAAGGCGTGGTAGATCCGCACCGCCGACGGGTCGGGGAACCCCGCACCGCGCAGGAGACCCAGGATGGCCTCGTCCGCGGCGACCTCCTGCGACCGTCCGCTGACGCGGGCGGCCGTGAGCACGGCCGCCTGGGGATGGGCGAGGTAGGTGGCGTGTACCCGCAGCCCCAGTTCGCGCAGGTCGCGTCGCCAGTCGCCGGTCGCGCTCCAGCCGCTGAACGCCCGCCCCATCAGCTCGTCCGCCAGGGCGAGGGTCAGGTCGTCCATGCCGTCGAAGTAGCGGTAGACGGTGCTGGGGTCGGCGCCGAGCGACAGGCCGAGGCGCCGCGCGGTCAGGCCGTGCGCACCGTGTTCGCGGAGCAGCCGCAGCGCGGTCTCGATGATCAGGGCGTGGCTGAGCACCTGCCCCTGCTTGGTCCGCCGGCGTCGCCGGCGCTCCCCGTCCCGCACCGCCTTCTTCCCCATGCCAGGACCTTATGCCAACAGGGTTGACGTTATTCGAGGCCGGGTCGTTGGATCGTGCCAGCGCGAGCGAGCGGCGCTGTGCGCGTGAATGTGGAAGGGGATGCGTCCCAGTGCGAATCCTGCTGGTAGGTGCGGGAGGCGTCGGGTCCGCGATCACTCGGATCGCCGCCCGCCGCGACTACTTCGAGCACATGGTCGTCGCCGACTACGACCTCGGCCGCGCGGAGGCGGCGGTGGCCGCCGTGGCCGGTGTCGGCGCGGCGGGCCGCTTCGGCTCCGCCAAGGTGGACGCCGGCGACCAGGCCGCGGTCGCCGGCCTGCTGCGCGAGCACCGCTGCGACGTGCTGCTGAACGCGACCGACCCCCGCTTCGTCCTGCCGCTCTTCGCCGCGGCGCACGACGTCGGCGCGCACTACCTGGACATGGCGATGTCGCTCTCCCACCCGCATCCGGAGCGCCCGTACGAGCTGTGCGGGGTCAAGCTCGGCGACGACCAGTTCGCCCGCGCCGAGGAGTACCACGCGTCCGGGCTGCTGGCCCTGGTCGGGATGGGCGTCGAGCCCGGCCTGTCGGACGTCTTCGCCCGCCACGCCGCGGACGAGCTCTTCGACGAGATCGAGGAGGTCGGCGTCCGCGACGGCGCGAACCTCACCGTCGACGGCTACGACTTCGCGCCGTCGTTCAGCATCTGGACCACCATCGAGGAGTGTCTCAACCCGCCCGTGGTCTACGAGAAGGAGCGCGGCTGGTTCACCACGGCGCCCTTCAGCGAGCCCGAGGTCTTCGACTTCCCCGAGGGCATCGGCCCGGTCGAGTGCGTCAACGTCGAGCACGAGGAGGTGCTCCTGATCCCGCGCTGGGTCGACGCCGGGCGCGTCACCTTCAAGTACGGGCTCGGCGACGACTTCATCGCCAAGCTGAAGACCCTGCACGAGCTCGGCCTGGACCGTACCGACCCGCTCACCGTGCCCACCGACCGCGGCCCCGCATGGGTCTCGCCGCGCGACGTGGTCGCCGCCGCCCTGCCCGACCCGGCCACGCTCGGCGACCGCATGCGCGGCAAGACCTGCGCCGGCACCTGGGTGAAGGGCACCAAGGACGGCCGGCCGCGCGAGGTGTACCTCTACCACGTCGTCGACAACGAGTGGTCGATGCGCGAGTACGGCTCCCAGGCCGTGGTCTGGCAGACCGCCATCAACCCGGTCGTCGCCCTCGAACTGGTCGCCACCGGAGCCTGGACCGGCGCCGGCGTGCTCGGCCCCGAGGCGTTCCCGGCGCGGCCCTTCCTCGACCTGCTGGGCGAGTACGGATCACCCTGGGGCATGCGCGAGCAGTGACGGCGGTCATCGGCGGGCACGCGCCAGGAAGCCGCCCAGCAGCAGTCCGATGGCCAGGCCGAGGATGAGGCCGACGAGCAGGCCGGCGACGAGCCCGGCCACCAATCCGATCGTCAGGAACACGACGAGCCCGATCGCGACGCCCGCGATCAGGCCGGCGACCAGCCCGGCCACCAGGCCAAGGAGAAGTCCGGCGATCAGTGTGGGCATCGCCGTTCCTGCGAATCTTGATCAGGTGCGGGCATCATCCGCCGGGAAAGCCGGTCGACGTCGGTAGGTGAGGTCGTGTCCTCCATTTACCGACGTTACGCCCCTGGTCCGCCGCCGTGACCGGGGCCCAGCGGGCGCCCGCGAAGAAAAGCTTGCGTAGGCTATCTAATCAATTACATAATGCGCTTATGCATAACCGGGCATCTCCCAGCCCGCAATGACACATCTCGCCACCCGCATGGAACGCGCACCGATCAGATAGATCACCTTTCGGAGCAGCCCGCGCATGAGTTCCCCCCATGAGACGGCCGCCAGTCCGTTCAAACAGCCACGTGCCGTCTGGGCCGTGGCCTTCGCCTGTGTCATCTCGTTCATGGGGATCGGGCTCGTCGACCCGATCCTGCCCGCCCTGGCGAAGAACCTGCACGCCACACCGAGCCAGGTGTCGCTGCTGTTCACCAGCTACCTCGTCGTGACGGCGGTCGCGATGCTGGTGGTCGGCTGGGTGTCCAGCCGCTTCGGCGCCAAGCGCACGCTGGTCATCGGCCTGGCGCTCATCGTCGTGTTCTCGCCGCGCTCGCCGGCGCCTCGAACTCGATCGGCGGCATCGTCGGCTTCCGCGCCGGCTGGGGCCTGGGCAACGCGTTGTTCATCGCGACCAGCGATGCCCAGGCCCGAGCTCGGGCTGGTGCGCAAGCGTGGGTTCGCCATAAACGACCAGCTCACCGAGACCGGCCTGACCGCGATCGGCGTCGTGGTCAGGGACGCGGTGGGAGACCCGCTGGCCGGGGTGTCCATCGCGCTGCCGACCGCCCGGTTCGACCGGGACCTGCTGCCCGCGTGGGTGCACGCGCTGGCCACGGCGGCCCGGCGCATCGAGGCCGCCATGGCGGACCGGCGCTGATCCAGGCGGGCCGCCCGATCCTCGTCGGCGTCTCACGGTCACCGGCCCATCCGGGCCGGACGGGCCGAGGCGACCAGGCTCAGGCCGGGGCGGCCGGCCGGGCTCAGGCCGGGTCGCGGGAGAGCGCGGCCAGGGCGTGGGCCGCGTCACGGGTGGCCGGGTACAGGCCGCGGTACAGCTCGTACAACGCGTCGTAGATCCGCCCGGCGACCGGGTCGGGCTCGATCGTGCCCGCCGGCGGATTCCACCCCGCGCCGTCCGAGAGGCCGGTGGCGCGCGCGGCGAGCAGCGCGTCGCCGTAACAGGCGCCGATCGTGACCGAGGGCAGCTCCTGCGCCCGGCCGAGCACGTCCGACACGATCCGGGTCCACAGCCCGCCCTTGGTGCCGCCGCCCACCGCGACCAGCCGGGCGGCCTCGCCGCCCGCCGCCCGCATGGCCTCCAGGTTGTGCCGGACGCCGAACGCCGTACCCTCCAGCGCGGCGCGGTACAGGTGCCCGCGACCGTGGTCGAGCGTCAGACCGAGGACGAGGCCGCGCGCGTCCGGGTCGAACAGCGGCGTCCGCTCACCGGCGAAGTAGGGCAGCATGAGCAGCCCGCCGGCTCCGGGTCCGACCGCGCGCGCCTCCTCGGTGAGCTCCTCGTACGCCGCCCCGGTCAGCTGCCGGAGCCAGTCGGTGACCGCGCCGGAGGTCGCCATGCCCGCCGCCAGGTCGTACGTGCCGGGCGTGACGCCGACCGTGCCCCACAGGCCCGGCCAGGTGCGGCGTTCCGCGAGGACCTCGATGAGGAACATGGTCGTGCCGTACATCACCATGACGTCGCCGGGCTCGGTCACTCCGACGCTCACCGCCTCGGCCCACGCGTCGATGGTGCCGGCGATGACCGGGGTGCCGGCGGTGAGGCCCGTGCGCTCGGCCGCGGCCTCGGTGACCGTACCGGCGACCTCGCCGGGCCAGGCCAGCGGCGGCAGGTCCAGGCCCGGGGCGATCTCCGCCGCCCAGTCGGCGATCCAGGCGTGCTCGCGGCTGTCGTACAGCGGCGAGCACTGGCTGGCCGAGTGGTGGTCGAGGACGTACTCGCCCGTCAGTTCGTGCACGAGGTGGGAACTCGCCATGAACAGCCGCCGGGTTCGCTCCCACACCCGCGGCTCGTGGCGGCGCAGCCAGGCGAGCTTGGGCCCGACCGCCTGCGTGGTCAGCGGCGAGCCGCCGCGTTCGACGATCGTCTCGGCGCCGTAACGGGCGGTCAGCTCCTCGATCTCGGCGACCGCGCGCGTGTCGACGCCGTAGAGGATCGCCGGCCGCAGCGGTTCGCCGACGGCGGTCGCGGGCAGCGCGCACGGCCCGATGCCGCTGACGCCGACGCCCGCGATCGGGGTGTCCGCCCGCGCGATGAGTTCGCCGGTGACGGCGGCGAACCCGGCCCACCAGACCGTGCGGGCGTCGTGCTCGGCCCAGCCCGGACGCGGCCGCGACACCGCGTGCTCGCGCACCGCCGTCGCGACCACCTCACCGTCCGGAGTGGTCAGCACCCCCTTGGCGCTGGAGGTGCCGATGTCGACTCCGAGCAGCAGACTCATCCGGGCATCCCTTCCCCACCGGGGACCTCGCCCGCGGCCGCGTCCCCGCCATCAGCGTCAACCGCCGATTCTCTCCTGATCAGAAGACCGGGGCGCCGTCGCGGACGAGTCTCCAGTTCTCCACGTGGAAGGTCGCCGGGTCGATGGTCTTGGCGGCGGAGGCGAAGGCGACGATCGCCTCACGGATCGCCACCTGGGCGTTGTAGACGACCGGGGCGGTGGCGATGTGCGGGAACCCGCCACCACCGGACTGCCGGTAGTTGTTCACCGCGACCACGAACTGCTGGTCGCCGCCTACCGCCGTGCCGTTGTAGGCGAGGTTGCGGATCCGGGAGCCCTCGGGCCGGGTGAGGTCGATGTCGTAGGTGACGCCGGAGAACTGGTCGTAGTTGTAGTCGGGACGGTCGTGGGCGTTCGTCCACGACGCCGGGTCGACCGGGGCGCTCGCGGCGACCTGCTTGAAGTACTGCGCCGAGTACTCCAGGTAGTCCTTGATCTGGGCGCCGGTCAGGACGCTGGCCAGCAGCGTGTTGTCGTAGATGTAGAGTCCGGCGATGTCCCTGATCGTCACCTTGCCGGCGGGGAAGGTGGCGAGACGGCTGAACGGCGCGGCGATGGACAGGACCGGGAGCGACGCGTACGCGGTGCCGGCGACGGCCTTCTTGACCGTCTCGGTCTGCACGAGGTTCACGTAGTCGAGGATCGCGGTGTCCTTCCAGCAGGACTCCGCGGCGGACATCGCCTCGGTGGAGGTGGCGACCTCCTGGTTGACGTAGGCGACCACCGCGTCGTGCTGCTTCTTCACGACCGCCACGAGCGCCGGGTCCTCCTGGACCGTGTTCGTGTTCACCGTCGTCGCGGAGCCGCCGGCGACCTTCCAGCGGCCGCGCTCCCGGGTCAGCGTGAGATCGAAGACCGACAGCCGCTGGCCCCAGCACTTCGGCTCGCTCATCACCACGGTGCGGCCGGTGGTCTCGTTGGTGACGAACCGCTGCGGTACGTCGTTGTGCGCGTGACCGAAGAGGATGGCGTCGATCCCGGGCACCTGCTGCGCCACCATGGCCGAGGCGTTCTCCACCGGGATGTCGCCGGTGTAGGACGACAGGCCGCTGTCACCGGCGTGCGCGCTGACGATCACGACGTCGACGCCCTGCGCGCGGATGATCGGCACCCACTTCTTAGCGGTCTCGACCAGGTCCAGGAAGTCCAGCTCGCCGGAGACGTTCGCCTTGTCCCAGATGGCGACGCCCGGATTGGTCAGGCCGAGCAGGCCGACCCGGATCGGCGGATGCCCCGGCACGCGCATCGTCTTGATGATGTACGGGCGGAACGCCGGCCGGTCGGTGCCCGCGTGCACCGCGTTGGCGGCCAGCACCGGGGCGCGCATCTGGCCGATCCACTTCCGCAGCAGCGGCAGGCCGTAGTTGAACTCGTGGTTCCCGAGCGCCACGGCGTCGTAGCCGATGGCGTTCATCTGCAGTGCCATCGGGTGGACCTGACCGGTCTCGGTGATCGGCTCGACCGTGGCGTAGTAGAAGCCGAGCGGGGTGCCCTGGATGGTGTCCCCGGCGTCGAACAACAGGGTGCGCTCGCGTCCCCGGTCGGCGCGGATCTGCTTCACCAGACTCGACACCCGCGCCAGGCCGACCACGTTGTGGGCGCTGTCGCTGTACGCGGCGTCGTTGTAGTAGTCCCAGTCGACGGCGTGGCTGTGGAGGTCGGAGGTGCCCATGACCGTGATGGTCACCGGCCCGTTCCCGCCCTTGCCGGCCGTCGCGGCCTCGGCCGAGCCCGGCCAGCCCGCCATGGCGAGCGCGCCCGCGGCGGTCAGCCCGCCGAGCACCTTCCGCCGGCTGACACCCGTGTCCTCCGCGGTCTCCTCCGGGACCCGGCACGAGCACCATCGCGGCACCGGACTGAAACGTCCCCCTGAGCTCTGCATGACGTACGGCGTTCCTTACTTCCCGAGGTTGAGACGAACGCCCAACCTAGCGGTCGGACACTGGGCCACATATTGGCGAAAACCTCCCATACAAGGCGCCGAACCTTGGCAGAAGTTGCGGTCGCTTTCAAGCGGGTACCGACGCTCCGTGAGCGGGCGCCGGCCGATGCATAGGGGGCCGGGTTCGGGAAAGGCAGCGGTTATGACAGGTCAGGACGTCACGTCGCCGCACGTGCTCCGCGAGTACTCCCTCATCGCCGACGGGGAACGCGGCGCGGTGATCGGCCCGCAGGGGGACGTCGCGTGGATGTGCTTCCCGTCATGGGAGTCCCCGGCGATCTTCGGCGGTCTGGTCGGCACCCGGGGCCGCTACAGCGTCCACCCGGTCGACGAGTGGCGGGTGTGGGGCGGCTACTACGAAGAGGGCAGCCTGATCTGGCGCAGTCGCTGGGTGACCGGCGGCGGCGTGGTGGAGTGCCGGCAGGCGCTGGCCCTCCCGGCGCGCCGCGACCGCGCCATCCTCCTCCGCCGGCTGAAGGCCGTCCGCGGCCGGGCTCGCTTTCGCGCGCATCTGGAGCCGCACGCCGGGTTCGGGGCCGACAAGGTGACCGGTCTGCGCGCCGATGACGGCGTCTGGAGCGCGCGCAGTGGCCCCGTCCACCTCCGCTGGACCGGCGCGGCGCAGGCCGCCGAGAACGGCGGGCTGGTGCTGGAGCTGGAGCTCGCCGAAGGACAGACGCATGACCTGGTGCTCGAACTGTCGACCGGCCGGTCCGACGAACCTCTCGACGCGGGAGATCTGTGGGCGGCGACCGAGGCCGACTGGCAGACGCACGTGCCCCGGTGCGATGACACGCTCGCCCCACGCGACACCAAGCTCGCCTACGCGGTGCTCACCGGGCTCACGAGCCGCTGCGGCGGAATGGTGGCCGCCGCGACCACCTCCCTGCCCGAACGGATGGGAGACGACCGCAACTACGACTACCGCTACGCCTGGATCCGCGACCAGTGCTATGCCGGGCAGGCGATCGCCGTCCACGGGGCACGGCCCGCTCTCCTCGACACGGCGGTGCGGTTCGTGGCCGAGCGGCTCCTCGCGGACGGTGATCGCCTTCGTCCCGCCTACACGGTCACCGGTGGCCCCATCCCGGCGGAAGAACACCACGACCTTCCGGGCTATCCCGGGTCCCGGCTCGTCACCGGCAACCGCGTCCAGAGCCAGTTCCAGCTCGACGCCTTCGGCGAGGCGCTGCAGTTGTTCGCCGCCGCGGCCCGCGCGGACCGCCTGTCGGTGGAGGCGGCCCGCGCCGCCCGTGTCGCCGTGGCCGCCATCGCTGCGCACTGGCGCCGGCCCGACGCCGGGATCTGGGAGACCGGCGATCGATGTTGGACGCACTCGCGGCTGAGCTGCGTCGGCGGGCTCCGCGCGGCCGCGGCCGCCATCGCCGGGCCTCCGGAGCTCCGCGAGTGGCTGGCGCTGGCCGAGGCGATCCTCGCCGACACCACCCGTACCAGTCTCAGCCCCGCGGGCCACTGGCGCCGCGCGCCCGACGACGACCGGATCGACGCGTCCCTGCTGATCCCGCCCGTCAGGGGCGCGCTGCCCGCCGACGACCCGCGCACGGTCGCCACCCTCGACGCCGTCCGGGACCAACTGGTCGACGACGGATTCGTCTACCGCTATCAGATCGATGATCGCCCGCTCGGCGCCGCCGAGGGGGCGTTCATGCTGTGCGGTTTCTTCCTCGCGTTGGCCGAACAGCAGCAGGGCCACACCGCTCAGGCCGTACGCCGCTTCGAACGCATCCGGTCCGGCTGCGGCACCACCGGCCTGTTCACCGAGGAGTACGACATCCGGCAGCGCCAGCTCCGCGCCAATCTCCCGCAGGCGTTCGTGCACGCCCTGTTCCTGGAGACCGCCGCACGCCTCGGCGTCTGCTCAGCCTGAACCGCCGCAGGGCTCGGTGTCCGCCCCGCCTACCGCGCACGCCTCGGCGTCCGCCCAGCCTGAACCACGGCGCGCCTCGGCGCCGGTTCAGCCGGAGCCGCCGCCGTGACCGTGCCGTCAGTCCCAGGCCCTGGTCTCGCCCACGGGCGGCTCGCCGCCGGCGTCGGTGAAGGCCCGGAGCGCTTCGACCAGGCGGGCCCGCTGGTCGGCGGGCATCGCGGTGACGATGGCCGCGAGCTCCTCCCGGCGGCGGGCGGTGACCTCTTCCACGAGTCGCCGGCCGTCCTCGGTCAGCCGCAGCAGGACCTCACGTCGGCTCGCGGGATTGATCCGCCGGTCGATCAGCCCCGCGGCCACCAGCCGCTCCACCATCCGCATCGCGGTCGACGGGTTGACCGTCAGGTGATCGGCGAGGGTAACCAGCTTGGTGTCCTCATGGGTCGCAAGCGCCACGAGCAGGCGAAACTGCGGCAACGTCACCTGCTCCCGCACCGCAGTCAGCGACCGCAGCGAGATGCCCACCAGCAGACGCGACGCGGTGAGCACCGCGGAGGTCACCGCGTCGATGTCGTCCGCCGGCCCCTGTCCGTTGGTCACCGGCTCGATCGCGCGTTCCGCCATGGGTCTGTTCTACCCGGCATGTCGGTCTCCCAGCATCGGTTCACCGCAGGCCGTGATCTCGCAGCGGTCCGACGCGCAGCCCGGCCGAGCGGCACCGGGCCACCAGCTCGGGCAGCGCACCCAAGGCCGAGCGCCACGCGCCCGGGGCCGAGGTGTGGTCGCAGTCGTGCAGCAGGATCGTCGCCCCGCCGCGGACGCCCGGCCCCAGGGCCGCCAGGACCGAGGCCGGGCTCGCCGAGCGGGTCCAGTCCCTCCCCCACGCCGTCCACAGCACCGGCCGCAGCCGGTGCCGGCGGGCCGCGGCCAGCGCCTCCGCGCTGAGCACGCCGTACGGCGGCCGGTACCAGACCGGTTCGGCGCCGGTGACGGCGGCGACGAGGTCGACGGACCGGCCGATCTCCGCGGTGACCCGGCCCGGACGGGCCAGCAGCGCGTACCGGTGCCGCCAGCCGTGCACGGCGATCTCGTGGCCGTCCGCCACGATGCGGCGGCCCACGTCCGGATGGCGCAGCAGGGTCTCCCCGACGACGAAGAAGGTGGCACGGCAGTCCAGCCTCCGCAGTTCGTCGAGGAAACGGGGCGTCGAGTCCGGGTCGGGACCGTCGTCGAACGTCAGCGCGACGTGGTCGCGGTCGCCCTCCCCCGCCAGACGCGGCAGGCGGCGGCGCACGACCGGCAGCCAGCTCGCCGCCGGCCCGGCGTGCACCAGGGCCAGGCCGGCCAGGCCCAGCGTCAGCGCGGTCCGTGACATCGGCCCAAGGCTAGATCCTTCCCTCGTGGGAGGTCAGGCACCGTCGCCGGGCGTGTCGTACGGCGGACGGCAGCGGATCGCCCGCAGGTCGCCCCGGAGGGCGCAGTGCCCGGCGGCGTACGGGACGAGCAGCGTCTGGCCGGAGCGGACCGCGAGTCGGTCGCCGTGTTCGGGGTCCAGTTCGCCGGACCCTTCCGTGATGACGACCACCGAGAAGGCCGGGTCGAGCACGCCGACCGGGTCCGGCCGGACGCGCTCGGCGGCGAAGAAGGGGTCGGCCGCCCCCGGGAAGAGCCGGTCGACCCCGGGCCGGATGCCGCGGCCGGCGCGGTCCGCGCCGCGCACCGCGTCGATCCGGCGGTCGTCCCACGCGGAACGGTCCACGCAGCCGAGCGCCGCGTCGTAGCCGAGACCCAGGTGACCGGCCTCGGCGTCGACGTCGTAGCCCTCCCACTCCAGCAGCACCGAGAAGTCGGTCGGCTCCTGGACCTCCACCAGCAGGATGTCCGCGCCGATGGCGTGCGGAACGCCGGCCGGGCAGACGATCGCGTCGCCCGGGTGGACGGGGATCCGGTTGGTGGCGGCCAGCATGTCCCCGGTCCGCTGCTCGGTCACCCACCGGCGCAGTTCGCCGGCGGCGACGTCCCGCCGGAACCCCAGGTGCACGGCCGCCTCCGGAGCCGCGTCGACGATCACCCACGCCTCGGTCTTGCCGTACGGCGAGGCCAGGTGGGCGGTGGCGAACCCGCGGTCCGGGTGGACGTGGACCGGGAGGCGTTCCCCGGCGTCGAGGAGCTTGACCAGGATGGCCGGGTCGGCGCCGTGCCGGGCGAGGTGCGCGGGGCCGAGCCACGCCTCCGGGTCCTCGGCGACGGCGGTGGCCAGCGGTCGTCCGTCGGGCAGCGTCGTGAGCCCGGCGGGCGCCGCCCCGTGCCGCGCGGTGACCGACCCCACCCAGTCCTCGGGGAAGTACGGATCCGTCTCGGCGGGCGTCGGCGCGTCGCGGAACCGGCCGATACGTCCGGCGCCCCGGTAGAACGAACGCGGCATGTTCGGCGGGAGCACGACGGGTCGCACGGGTCTCTCCTACGGTCGGGCCGCGGCGTCCGGGGGCGGCCCGCGGCCGGTGAAAGCGCTCACCCGTCAGCCTGCCACGTACGCGATCGGCGGCGCCCGGCGGCCCGGCGCGGAGCCGGGCGCCCTAACGCGCGGTGACCTCGAAGGAGGCGTGCAGGCCGCCGGTGGAGCTCGTTCCCGCGTACACGTCGATGGTGCCGGGCTCGACGACGAACCGGCCGCCGTTGTCGTAGTAGCCGACGTCGTTCCGGCCGAGGGTGAACGTCACGGTCCTGCTCTCGCCGGGCCGGAGCGTGACGCGCTCGAACCCGCGCAGCCGGCGGACGGGCTGTTCGACGCTCGCGACCGGGTCGTGGAGGTAGAGCTGCACGACCTCGTCGCCGGCACGGCCTCCGGTGTTCTTCACCCGGACCGAGGCGGTGACGGTGCCGTTCGGCGCCATCGTCGCCGAGCTCAGCCTGAGGCTGGAGACTGCGAACGTCGTGTAGCTGAGGCCGTAGCCGAACGGGTAGAGCGGGTCGCAGCTCGGCAGGTCACGGTACCGCGAGCCGTACTTGGTGTTCGGGTCGCAGGGGCGGCCGGTCGGGTCGTGGTCGTAGTAGATCGGCACCTGCCCGATCGTGCGGGGGAAGGTGACCGGAAGCTTGCCTCCGGGGTTCACCCTGCCGAACAGCACGTCGGCGACCGCGTTGCCGGCCTGGACGCCGGGGAACCACGCCTCCAGGATCGCCGGGGCGCTCGCGGCGACCTTCGACAGCGTCAGCGGCCGGCCGTTGAACAGCACGACGACGAACGGCTTGCCGGTCGCCTTGATCCGGTCGATCAGCTCCTGCTGCCTGCCGGGCAGGTCGAGGTCGCTGCGGGACGCCGCCTCGCCGCTCTGCCCCCGCGTCTCGCTGAGGGCGAGCACGACCTGGTCGGCGGCCTCGGCCGCCGCGACCGCCTTCGGGAAGTCCGCGTCGGACCCGCACTCGTCGGCGGGCGTGACGTCCGGCGGATCCTTGTCGATCATCTGGCAGGCCCGGGTGAAGGTGGTCTTCGGGTGCTGCGCCTTGATGCCCTCGTAGACCGAGACGGCGTCCTGGTCGCGGCCCTGCCCCCACCACGGGCCGAGCATGTCGTGCCGATCGTCGCCGAGCGGGCCGATCACGGCCGTCGACTTCGACGGGTCGAGCGGCAGCGTGCCGCCGTCGTTCTTCAGCAGCACCATCGACCGCCCGGCCGCCTTGCGCGCGGCGGCGACGGCGTCGGGCCGGAGCTGCGCCGCCTCGGCCTTGCCCGGGTCGACGTACGGGTGGTCGAACAGGCCCGCGCGGAACTTCACGCGCAGGATCCGCCGTACGGCGTCGTCGACGCGGGCCGTCGAGATCCGGTGCTGGGCGAGCAGCGTCTTGCCGTAGTCGCGGATGTTGGTGCTGACCATCTCCGAGTCGGTGCCGGAGTTGAGCGCGAGGGCGGCGGCGCCGGGACCGTCGGCGGCGACGCCGTGGCCGCACGGTCCGCTGTCCGGCGTCTTCGGCGGGCAGACGCGCATCTCCGCGACCGCGGTGTAGTCGCTCTCGATGAAGCCGTCGAACCCCCACTCGCGTTTGAGGATGTCGGTCTCGGTGTGGCCGTCGCCGCAGCCCGGTGAGCCGTTGATGGCGTTGATGGCGTTGAACGAGCACATCACCGTGTCCGCGCCGGCGTCGACCGCCGCCTTGAACGGCGGCAGGTACATGTTGCGCAGCCGCTGCTCGGACAGGTCGGTCGTGTTGTAGTCACGGCCGCCCTCCGGCTGGCCGTACGCCGCGAAGTGCTTGGGACTCGTGACGACCTTGTCGGGGGCGCTGTAGTCGCCGCCCTGCGCGGCCTTGACGCGGGCCGCCGCGAACACCGAGCCGAGGTACGGGTCCTCCCCCGCGCCTTCGGCGACACGTCCCCAGCGCGGCTCGTGGGAGACGTCGACCATCGGACCGTAGATCTGTTTGATCCCCACCGCGGCGGTCTCGCGCGCGGCGTACGTGTCGTCGGCGGAGACGACGCCCGGATCGAAGCTGCTCGCCGCGCCGAGCGGGGCCGGGAAGACGGTGCGGTACCCGTGGATCGTGTCGTAGGCGAACAGGATCGGGATGTGCAGCCGCGACCGCTCGACGGCGACGTGCTGCAGGTGGTCGATCTTCTGCGGGTCGGTGAGGCTGAACACTCCGCCGACGCCCTTCTCGGCGTCCTCGTCGGTCACCTGGCCGTCGGAGAGCAGCTGGAGCTGCTGCAGCTTCTCGTCGAGCGTCATCCGCGCCAGCAGGGCGTTCACCCGGGCCTCGACGGTCGCGTTCGGGGCGGGGCGCGCCGGCCGCGTCGCGGCCTCGTCGCCGGACTGCGGGGTGGCGGACACCGCGCCTCCGGCGAGCGGGGTCAGCATCGCCAGCGCCGCGATCAGCGCCGTCGTCCTTCGTCGCATTCGTCTCTCCCGGCGATCGCCGGTATCAAATCCCCACGATATGCCGCAGTCAAGAATCGGTTAAGGACCGTCCGTAACAACGCCATGTCACGGCGTGCTCGCGTGGCCACAGGTGGCCGCGCGAGCACCGCCTTCAGCGAACCGGCGCCCGGCCGCCCCAGGAATCCGGCACGTCAGGAGCCCGGCACGTCAGGAGCCCGCCGCGGCGGGAATCCTGCCGCCTCGGAGTCCGGCGCGTCAGGAGCCGACGGCGCGGGCGATGTACTCGCGCTGGCGGGCCAGTTCTCGCTCGGCGACCGTCAGCGGGAAGCCGACGAAACCGTGGGGCGCCTCCGCGACGACCTCCAGTTCGGTCTCGTTGCCGGCGGCCCGCCAGCGCGCCTCCATGAACAGAGTGTCGTCCAGCAGCGGATCCTGGGTTCCGACGACGAACCGGGCCGGCGGCAGCCCGGAAAGGTCGGCGTACAGCGGGGAGACGTCCGGGGAGCGGCGCTCTTCGAGACTCATCCCGGGCAGGAACTTGCCGGTGAACCACTGGAGGACCGGCGTCGACAGCGCCAGGTTCCGTTCGCCCCAACCGCGCTGGCTCGGCGTCATCGACAGGTCGTAGGCGCCGAAGGTCAGCTGGGCCGCGCGGAAGGCGCTCGCCGCGTCGCCCAGCCGCAGCAGCGTGACGGCGGCGAGATGCGCGCCGGCCGACTCGCCGCCGATGACGAGCCGCTCGGCGCCGAACTCCCGGCCGGCGGCGGCGATGAGCCAGCGCGCGGCGTCCTCGCAGTCGTCCGGGCCGCTCGGGTAGGGGTGCTCGGGAGCGAGCCGGTAGTCGACGCTGACCACCGCGACCCCGGCCTCGGCGGCGAGCCGCCAGAGCGTGGGGTCCTGGGAGTCGGCCGTGCCGAGGGTCCAGCCGCCGCCGTGGAAGTGCAGGTAGACGCCCCGCACCTCGGCGGGCGTGAACACCCGGACCGGGATCTCACCGGCGCGCCCGGGGATCGTGCGGGCGCTGCCCTCGGCGAGCCGCTCGGGCATGGCGAACGGTCCTTCTCCGCGGGCGCGGGCCGCCCGGGACGCCGGTGGATCGTCGACCTCGTGCAGTTGCGGACCGGCGGCGTACAAGGCGGCGAGCCTGTCGTTGAACGCGCGGGTCTCCTCCGCGACGTCCGTTCCTGTGGTGACCAGCATGCGGCCATCGTCCCGTAACGGACCGGCGGACGGACCTCCGGCCCGGTGCGATCACTCCGCCGCCCGGCGGATCCGCCGTCTCCCGCCTCTCCCCCCGGGACCGGCCGCCGGGCGTGGCGGCCGGACGGCCCGGAGCTCGTGTCGCGCGGCGCGCCGGAGGCCGGGTCACCCGGCCGCGGGCAGGTCCGCGCCGTTGTCGGCGAGCGAGGTCAGCACGGCGGCCGCCAGGGCGGAGCGCTCGATCATGCCGGGCACGGTGGCGTGCTCGTGCCGGGCGTGGGCGCCCCCGCCGACGGCGCCGAACCCGTCGAGCACGGGGACGCCGAGCGCGGCCGCGAAGTTGCCGTCGCTGGCACCGCCGACGGCGGTCTCCCGCAGGTCGAACCCGAGCGTCGCGGCCAGTGCCCGGGCCCGCTCGTACAGGCCGGCCACGGCGGGTGTCCGGGTCATGACCGGGCGGTTCCAGCCTCCGTCCAGCCGTACCGTCACCCGCGGGTCGGCCGGCCGCCACGTGGTCAGCGCCCGTTCCACCCGGGCGGCCTCGGCCTCGTCGGCGACGCGCACGTCGAGCTGGGCGCGGGCCGACCCCGCCGTCACGTTGGGGCGGGTACCACCGGCGATCACGCCGACGTTCACGGTCGTGCCCGCCGCGACGTCCGTCAGCGCGGTCGCCGCGGTGACGAACTCCGCGAGCGCCGTCACCGCGCTGGCACCGGCCGTGGGATCCAGGCCCGCGTGCGCCTCGATCCCGGTCAGCGTCACGTCGAACAGGCCCACGCCCTTCCGCGCGGTCTTGACGGCGCCGTCCGCTCTCGCCTCGAACACGAGCACGGCGGCGGCGTCGCGGCAGCACTCCTCGATCACCGGGCGGGACGCCGGACTGCCGATCTCCTCGTCGCCGTTCAGGACGAACCGCACGGGCGGGCAGGCCAGACCGCCCGCACGGATCGCGCGCAGCGCCCAGACCGCCTGGACGAGGCCGGCCTTCATGTCGAACACGCCCGGACCGCGGATCACCTCACCGTCCACGCCGAACGGCAGTTCGGCGAGAGTGCCGACCGGCCACACCGTGTCGTAGTGCGCGAGGATCAGCACCGTCCCTGCACCGGTCCCAGAGCCCGTTCCCGGGTAGTCCAGGACGACCGTGTCACCGTGGGGAGCGCCGGGTTCGGTGCGCGCGGACGCCGGCGCGCCCAGGCGACGCTCGATCCAGGAGACCACCCAGTCCCGGCCGGCCGCGAGGGCGGCAGGGTCGTCGCTGGGGGTCTCCAGCCGGACGTACTCCTCCAGGTCCCGGAGCATGTCGCCGATGCCGTCGCGGACCCACTCCACCAGCGCCGTCGAGGTCGTCGGAGCGCTCATCGGACCTCCCTCTCGGCGACGGCGTCGAGCAGTTCGACGCGCTTCTCGGACATGGTGGCGACGTCGGCCTCGACCTCGGCGAGCTGGCGGAGCAGGACCCGCAGGACGGGCACGTCGATCCGGTGCCGGTCGGCGGCGGCGAGCACGGGCGCGTACTGGGTCGGGATCTCGGTCGGGCGGCGGCGCACCACGATGTCGCGCCAGATACCGCTCCTGGTCTTGGTCTGCGTGCGCAGCCACGCCACCAGGCGGTCGGTCGCGGCGGCGGCCTTCTCCGGGTCCGCGCCGTCGGCGTACGCCGAGGGCTCGAACGCGTCGAACGGCTCCAGGGTGATCCCCTCGGCTGCCGCGACGGCGAAGACCTCGCGGGCCAGCTCGTGCGCGGCCGGCCGGTGCCGGTCCAGCAGGTCGCCCATCGCGTCGTCGGCCAGCGCGGTCGCGGTCAGCATGGCGCCGAAGCCCAGCTTGGCCCAGAGGTACCCGGCGACGTTGCCGGTGACCGTGACCGGCCCCCACGCGCCCAGGTCGGCCGCCAGGTCGCGCACCCGGGCGGAGGCAGCGCCGTCCATCTCCCCGATCGCGATGGCGCCCGCGCCGCCGTCGTTGATCACGCCCGGGGCGACGACGTCGGCGAACAGGTCGACGAACGCGCCGACCGTGCGTTCGGCGCCGACGTACTCCGCGATCAGCTCCTCGTTCAGGCCGTTCTGCAGGCTGGCGACGTAGCCGTCCGCGGCGAGCCGGCCGGCGAGCCACTCGGCGGCGGCCGGTGTGGCCTGGGCCTTGACCGCGAGCAGCACCCGGCCGAGCGGCGCGCTCACCTGCTCGAGGGTGTACGCCGCGGCGACCGGCTGCGGGGTCCGCACGCCGTCGCGTTCGAGGATGATCCCGTCCCGGGCGATCGCCGCCACGTGCTCCGCGTCGGCGTCCACGACGGTCACCGGATGGCCCGCCCGGGCCAGGTGCCAGGCGAGGGTGCCGCCGATCGCGCCCGCGCCCACGACGGTGTACTCCCGAGAACTCACGCCTTCACTCCTTCGTTGTCGTCGGTCACGGTTCCCGGCGCCTGGACGTCGGTGAGCCCGGGCCAGTGCGCGGGCAGAGTGGTCGTCCCCGCCGACGCGCCGCCGTCGACCCGCAGGATCGAGCCGGTGACCCATTCGGCGGCCGGCGAGACGAGCCAGCGGACCGCCGCGGCGATGTCGTCCGGCCGCCCGCGCCGCCCGAGCGGGTTGACCGAGACGGCGGCGGCATACTCCTCGGTCACCGGGTTGGCCGCGCTGTCGACCGTGACGAAACCCGGGCTGACCGCGTTCACCCGGATGCCGGCGCCGCCGAGCTCGACGGCCGCGGCCTTCGTCAGCATCTCCAGCGCCGCCTTCGACGTGCTGTAGTGGGCCGCGCCGGGCCGGGCGCGCAGGGCGGCCCCGGAGCTGATGTTGACGACGCTGCCGGGCCGGCCCGCCGCGACGGCCAGTTCGGCGTACGCGCGGGTGGCCAGCATGGGCGCCCGGACGTTCACCGCCTGGACGCGGTCCCACAGCTCCGCGTCCAGGTCGAGGAAGGGACGGGCCGGGTAGATGCCGGCGGCGTTGACGAGCGCGTCCAGGGGCCCACCGGACTCCCATGCCCGTCGTACGACGTCCTCCGGCGCCTCCGGCTCGGCCAGGTCCGCGACGATGGGCGTGGCGGCGAGGCCCGACAGGGACGCGCGGAGCGGAGCCTCCCGCAGGTCCACCCCGGTGACCGCCCAGCCGTCCGCCGCGAACGAGGCCGCGACGGCGGCGCCGATGCCACTCGCCGCGCCGGTTACGAGGACGTGCGGGCTCATTCGAGCTCCTTTCCCTTGGTCTCGGGCATCGTGGCGTAGACGACGACGCCGATGGCCGCCGCGATCGCGGTGTAGATCCAGACCCGGTCGCGGTGCCCGTGCGTGGCCAGCCACGTCGTGACGTACGGCGCCGTGCCGCCGAAGAGGGCGACGGCCAGGGCGTAGGGCAGGCCGATCCCGGTGGTGCGCACCTCGGCCGGGAACTGCTCGGCCATCACGACCGCGCAGTTGGCCGAGTACCCGACCAGGAAGAACATCCCGGCCAGCTCGACGACCAGCAGGGACCAGAAGCCACCCCCGACGAGCTGGAACGACGGCCACGACAGCAGCAGGAAGCCGGCGGCGAAGACGGTCATCGTCGGCTTGCGGCCGAACCGGTCCGACAGCATCCCGCCGAACGGCAGCATCACGAGGAAGGCGATGATCGCCAGAGTGTTGGCCAGGAAGGCGCGGCTGAGCGGAACGTCCTCGGCGGCGTGCGCGTAGCCGGGCATGTAGCTGACCCAGATGTAGTAGAGCAGCGTGCCCGCGATCGTGATCGCCACGACGCGCCACGCGGCTCGCGGATGCTTCTTCACCATGTCCCGGAGCGGCCTCGGCCGGGCGTCGCCTTCACGGTTCCGGGCGACCTCGGCGAACGCGTCGGTCTCCTCGACGGCGGTCCGCAGCCACAGGCCCACGAGCCCGAGCAGCCCGCCGACGGCGAACGCGGCGCGCCAGCCCCACGTCGTCAACGCCCCGTCGCTCAGTGTGCTGGTGAGGAGGGTGCCGAGCAGGGAGGCGATCAGCGTGCCGGCGCCGACGGACACCTGCTGCCACGATCCGACGAACGCCCGCCGGCCCGGCGCCGCCGACTCGATGAGGAACGCGGAGGAGGTGCCGAACTCGCCGCCGGCGGAGAAGCCCTGCACCAGGCGGGCGATGACGAGCACCGCCGGGGCGGCGATGCCGATGGCGCTGTACGGCGGACAGACCGCGACCACGAGGGCCGCGACCGCCATCATCGAGATCGTCAGTGTCATCCCCGCCTTGCGGCCCCGCCGATCGGCGAAACCACCCAGCACCGCCGCGCCGATCGGCCGCATCCCGAACCCGACGGCGAAGACCGCCAGGGTCGCCAGCAGGTCCGCCGTCTTGTCGCCCTTGGGGAAGAACTGCGTCGCGAAGATCGGCGCGAACGCCGAGTACACCGCCCAGTCGACCCACTCGACGGTGTTGCCGACGGCCCCGGCGACGACCGCCCGGCGCTGCTTGTCGGTCATCCGCGCCGTCCGCTCGCCCGCCGCGGCGGCGGTCGTCCCTGCACGGGAGTGCGCGATACGTGCGCTCATGCGTCCTCCTTCGTCGGAGAAGTGACCAGAGGCACTGCGTCACCGATTCGCTCGCTGCGCTCGCTCATGCGCCCTCCTCCGTCGGAGAAGTGACCAGAGGCACTGCGTCACCGATTCGCTCGCTGCGCTCGCTCATGCGCCCGGCTCCTGCCGCTCGGTGTCCGGCGAAGCCGTGAGTGCGGTGCGGACGTGTTCGGCGATCTGGGCATGGGTGGCGAACCACACGTCGCCGAAGCCGCCGATGTAGGACAGCAACTCGGTGAGCACCCCCATCCGCGAGCGGTGCCCGATGATGTGCGGGTGCATCGTGAGCTGGAACAGGCCGCCCTCGCCACGGGCGGCGTCGAACTCGTCGCACCACAGCCGCAGCACCTCGCGTGGCGGCGTGTACGGGCGCAGTGAGCCGTACCGCTCCATCATGAAGTACGGGGCGTCGTCGCGGATCCACTCGACCGGGAGCTCGACGATTCCGGTCGGCTCGCCGTCCGCGAGGAGCTCGTAGCACTCGTCGTCGGCCATCAGGGACGAGTCGTAGACGAGCCCGGTCTCACGGATGATCGCCAGGGTGCTGTCGGAGAAGTCCCACGAGGGAGTGCGCACCCCGACCGGGCGTACGCCGGTGACCTCCTCGAGGGTGTCCAGGGCGCGGACGGCGAGGGTGCGCTCGTCCTCCGGCGACAGCAGCATGTTCCGCTCATGGATCCAGCCGTGCGCGGCGATCTCGTGGCCGGCCGCGACGTAAGCGCGGGCCTCCTCCGGATGCAGCAGCGCGGACACCGCCGGCATGAAGAAGGTGGCCGGCACCCCGTGCTTCTCGAGGGCGGCCAGGATCCGCGGCGCGGCGACCCGCGAGCCGTACTCGCCCTGGGAGAGCTTGCCGGGCCGGGTCTCTCCCTCCCGCAGGGGGATGGTCTCGTGGTCGGAGTCGAACGACAGCGCCACCGCGACCGTCGCCCCGCCGGGCCACGATGGTGCGAGCCGGCGGCCGGCCCGCACCCGGTTCACATGGCCGCGCCAGGTCGCCTCATCCCACTGCCAGGGTTCGATCGTTGCGTTCAACGGCCACTCCTTTCTTTCCGGGGCTCGGCCGGCCGCTCGGGCGCGGTCGGCACCCAGGCGCGCTTCAGCGTTTCGAGCTGCAGGGTCGTGTCGGCGCGCCGCACACCCGGCAGGGCGCCGACGACGTCGGTCATGAAGCCGTAGAGGTCGGCGAAGTGCCGCAGGGACACCTGCCCGCAGAGGTTGAACCGGCCGGCCGTCGCCGACAGGTACTTGACGCCGGGCCGGGAGGCCAGCTCACGCCCGGCAGCCGCGAGGAGGGCCGGCTCGATGTCGAGCCAGAGCATGAACTCGACGGCGAAGCCGAGGAGCACCGGCTCGACCAACGTGCGGAATCGCAGGCAGCCGCGCTCGACCATCGAGTCGATGCGGCGCGCCACGGTCGACTCGCTGACGCCGACCCGGCCGGCCAGCTCCTTGACGGGCAGCCGGCCGTCCTCACCGAGCTCGGCCGCGATGGCCAGCTCCAGATCGTCGAGCCGGTCCGGCGGCCGCTCCCACACCTGGTCCTCGAAGGGACGCACCGGCTCCGGGCGGAGCAGCGCGGCGGCGTCCGGGTCGAGCAGCCCCGGGTCCCAGTCGTGCGCGGCGGTGAACGTCCGCATCACGGTGAACGTCTCGCTCTCGGTGAGCTGATCCCGGGCCGGCATGTCCCGCGCCAGCAGCTGGGTCAGGTGACGGTGGGTCGGCACCACGAACTCGGCGACCGCGTCGGCGGCGCCGGTCACGACCGCCACGAAACGCGCCTCCGGCCGTGCCGCCAGGCAGACGGCGACGCTCTCGGCCGTCCCCGGCCGGCACGAGACCCGGGTCAGGACCGGAACCCCGAGTCCGCAGCGGAGCACATCGACGACGCCGATGACGCGGGCCGCACCGCGCTCCCGCAGCGCGGCGAAGCGCCGCTGCGCCGTCGACTCGCTCACGCCGGCGGCGCGCGCCACGAGGTGCCAGGGGGCGCGGCCGTCCAGTTGCAACGCCGCCATCAAGAGGCGGTCCACCTCGCCGAGTGGCTCTTCATCGACCATCGCCCCATCGTCGCCGACGGATTCCAGCAACGCAAGCCCCTCTTTGATGGAATCCCGCAACTAAGTCTGATCTTTGCGGCTTTCCCTCACACTCCCCCACGGCCCTCGGCGTCGCCGAGAGCGGGCGCGGGAGCGTCCCCACGGCGCCGGAGGTCCACCCGGTGACGGTCACGGCCGGTGCGCCCAAGGTCCACGCGCAGCGGACGAAGGAGAACCTCGACACGGCGATCCACGGAGCCGAGCGCGCGTCGCTGAGCCGGGCGGGCGTCGAACCGTGGCCCGGTGGAGAGCGGGAGCTGTTCCTCCGCGTCGTCCCGAGCCGCATCACCGGCCGCCGCATCCGGCGCGTCGACCGGCCGGCGTCCGGATAGGCGGCGGGTCCATCCCATTGCCATGAACCGCCCAGGACCGACCACGCTGTCGGAGAGGGCGGCAAAGCCCGGCCCATCATCTGTTCGCGAGCGCGACCCACGGTCGTTCACCGGGTATGCAGGCCGATGCACCGGATGTCGTAGACGTGAGGCGTTCACCGCATCGTGTCCGGCGAGGTGCCGCAATGATCCGTCTGCGAAAGGAGAGCCTCATGAGACGAACCGTCCCCGGCCGGCTCGGCGCCCTTGTGGGCCTCGCGGCCTTCGCGGCGGTCGCGGGGCCGATGGAGACCGGCGCGGCGGCGGCGCCGATGCCCTGGACGGCGCCGGGAACGGTGCCGGCGGGCGATCACAACAACTTCGGAAACGGCCGGCACAACATCTTCTCGTTCACGATCCGAAGCCCCTCCCACGTCCATGGCGTGCAGACCACGGCCGACCAGAACAACCAGACCACCATCAGCAGGAACAACGCCATCTGCAAGAAGCACCGTCACTGCCGGATCCACCAGCGCGCCGTCGTGCGCTAGCCGCAGGTCCACAGGACGCCGGCCCGGCCGGAGCGTCCGGTCCGCTCAGCCGGTGGAGCCGTCCTGGTCGGGCCGGGGCCGCTCGCGGTGCCGCGCCGTCTGCCGGACGAGGTCGGCGATCCGGTCGGCGACCTCCGTGACGGCACGCCGCACCGGGGGGCTCAGGCCGGCGCCGAAGCCGAAGTCCACGCCCTCGATGCCGTAGACGCGCAGGCCATGGGGCATCCGGTTCAGGACCCGGCCCAGCTCGGCGGCCAGACCGAGGCTCATGCCGTGGCAGCTCGTGTCGGCGCGCGACGCGGTGGGAAGGTCGGTGGCCTCGTGCACATGTCCCGGGCCGCAGGCGGGCGAGACCGCGTCGACCACCACGGCGAGGTCCTCATCGGCCCACAGGTCCATGACGCGGGTGGGCTCACCGTCGCAGGTCACGAGCCGGACGCCCGGCGGGCATCGACCGCGCAGCTCATCGACCACCGCCAGGCCGGCTCCGTCGTCCCGCCGCAGTTCGCTGCCCACCCCGATGACGATCATGATCGGACGACCTTCAGGTCGACGAAGTGCGCCGTGCGGGAGACGCACGGGTCGTAGCTGCGGATCGTCCGTTCGCACGCCGAGGTGAGCGCCTCGTCGTCGAGGTCCAGGCGATCCCGCACCAGACGGCGCAGGTCCTCCTCGATCGCGTGGACGACCTCGACGGCGCGTACGACGATGCTCGGGAACGGGTTCCGGCACCGCGTCCCGAGCCCGGCGTCGGCGGCGGCCTCGAACGCGGCGCCCGTGGTGGTCCGTGGCGTGCCACGCTCGAGCGCGCACTCCCCACCGGCCAGGGCCAGGAGCTCGTGGTCGAACGTCAGGGCGGGGAAGTCGAAGCCGGCCACCCAGCGGGCCGTGGCCAGCGCGTCCTCGCCCTCCACCCGCGCCAGGGCGCCGATGTTCAGTATCCGCTCATGCCTGTTGGTCATCCGACATCTCCGCCATTCGGCCGGACCCGCTCCCGGCCGCCGCACGGCTGACCGCGCCGAGCCGACACACCTCCTCGGACGCACGCCTTCCCTTCAGCCTCGCCGCGTGGGCCCCCTGCGGGGAGGGCCCAAAGTCCCCGCCGGCCGGAGCCCTCGGTCCTGCCATCCATCTCGCGTACCCCCTAGGTTGGCGCCCGAGCACGGATGGACGGCGGCCGCCACGCTCGGCGAACTCGCGGGGGCGGTACTGCTCCTGGCCGTGTTCGTGCTGACCCAGCGGGCCGTCCGCGCTCCGCTGATGCCGCTGTCGATCTGGCGGACGCCGAACCTGGCGGCGGCGAACGTCGCGATGGCGCTGCTGGGGGCGGCCTGGATCCCGATGTGGTACTTCCTCAACCTGTACCTGCAGCAGGTCCTCGGGTACGGCTCGTTCGCGGGCGGCGCGGCGCTGGTGCCGATGACCGCGCTGATGATGCTGCTGATGGTCGGCGTCACCGGCCGCCTCATCGCCCGGTTCGGCCCCAGACCGCTCATCGTCACCGGGCTGGTCGTCCTCGCCGCCGGTCTGGGAGTCCTGTTCACCGTCCACCCGCACGGCGGCTTCGTCACCGACGTGCTGCCCGATTCGCTGATCTCCGCCGTCGGCATGGCGCTGGTGTTCATCCCGGCCACCATGGCGGCCATCGGCGGCGTGGCACCGGAGCAGGGCGGCCTGGCCTCCGGCATCGTCAACACCACCTACCAGATCGGCTCGGCCGTCGGCCTGGCCGCCATGACCGCCATCGCCACCTCCCAGGGCGCGGGCGCCCTCGACGACCCGCGGGCCCTCACCCACGGCTTCCGGGCGGCCTTCATCGGCGCCGCCGTCGTCGCACTCGCCCGGTGCGCTGCTCGGCCTCGCCACCCTCCGCACGCCCGTGCCCGCGCCTGAACCCGAACGCGAGGCCGTCGGCGTCTGACAGGTCTCCCGATCCGCGGCGGTCTCATCCGGGCGAGGAACCGAGCCCGGAGCGCGTCCGGCCCCATCGGGGATCGCCCGATGGGGCCGGAGCCGGTGGAGCCGGAACGCCGGGCAGGGGCCGTCAGGACAGAGCGAAGTCGTCCGCGTAGACGTTGCCCTGGGCGTACCAGCCGTGGACGTAGACCGTCACGTTCCCGGTCGATCCGGTGGTGAACGGGACGGTCAGCTTGGTCCAGCCGCCGGACGACGTCCAGGTGCTCGCGGTGGCGTCGCCGGAGACCCCGACGTAGGCGTAGGAGCCCTGTACCCAGGCCGTCAGGGTGTAGGAGTGGTTCGGCTGGAGCGTCACCGCCTGCTCGCACTGCCCGGTCTGGTCGGAGGTGGGCGTCACCTGGAGGGCGTGCCCACCGGAGTGCGCCGGCGAGGCGACCACCGCGCCGCCGGACCGGCAGCTCCACGGGGTGAGGGAGCCGGTCTCGAAGCCGGGGTTGACCAGGCCGGTCCCACCGCCCGACCCGTTGACGGTGAGCGTGAAGGAGGTGCTGTGGCTCGCCGACGCGGCGGTCCCGCCGACGGTGAGGGTGTAACTGCCGGGCGCGGCGGCGGAGGTGGTGCTGATGTTCAGGGTCGCGGACCCGCCGGCGGTCACCGAGGTCGGGCTGAGTGCCGCGGTCACCCCCGAGGGCGCGCCGGTGACGCTCAGCGCGACGGTCTCGGCGGAGCCGGAGGTCACGGCCGTCTTCACCGTCGCCGACGTCGAAGCGCCCGGGTTGACGGCGGCCGACGCGGGCGACAGCGACAGGGAGAAGTCGTTGGCGGGCGTGCCCCCGCCGCCCCCGCTGAACGGTTCGAACGCGTGGCTGAAGAACCAGGTGCTCTGGGAGACGCCGGAGCAGCTGTCCGACCCCTGCGTGCCCGGGCAGCCGCCGTTGTCGCGCTGGAGCGCCCAGAACGACAGCGTGTTGATGCCCGTGCTCTGCGCCCAGCTCTCCACCGTGGCGGCGTCGCCCGTGGTGAACGTCTCCGCGGGTCCGTAGTCGTCGATGCCGATCATCTCGGTGACGCCGATCATGTTCCACAGCTGGGCCGAGCTCTTGCCCGAGTACAGGCCGGCGAGCTGGCCGTGCAGGCCGGTGGCCGCGCTCTTGGTGTCATTGGCCATCTCGTGGGTCGCGCCGTCGTAGTAGTCGAACGTCATGATGTTGACCACGTCGACGCGGGCGCCGTTGGAGACGGCGTTGCGGAGCACGGCCAGGCCGCTGTCGGCCAGGCCGCTCGTGGTGGTGGGCAGCGTGTAGGAGAACTGCACGGTGCGCCCGGTGCTCGCGGCCCAGTCCTCGACCTGTTTGATCGCCTTGTTCCGCCGGTCGATCCCGGCGCTGTTGGTCAGGGAGTTGTCCTCGATGTCCAGGTCGATGCGGGTGACGTTGTAGGTGGTGACCACCTTCTCGTACACCGCCGCGATCTGGTCGACGCTCGTGCAGCTGTCGGCGATCTCGGTGCCGGTGTCGTCGGCGGTGTAGCCGCCGAACGAGGGGATGACGTCGCCGCCGCCGGACTGGATCGAGGAGATCGAGGAGCCGAACGTCGACGCGGCGATCGGCATGCTCGTGTCGCCGTTCCAGTACGCCGTGCACGAGCCCTTGGTGGCGGCCTGGATGAATGCCATGGTCAGGTACTTGTTCCCCGACTGCTGGGCCAGGGTCGCGGGGTCGTCACCGGTCCAGGCCTCGAAGTAGGGCGCGAACACGTGGGCGGGGAGGGTGGCGGCGTGGGCCGGGGTCGGTCCGGCGGCGACGAGGCCGAACGCGGCGAGGATCATGGCGAGGGCCGTGAGGACCGCGCGCGGGGGCGTGCATGGTCGCATGAGGGCTCCAGATGGCGGGAGGAGCCGCCGCTCCGGCCCTGGGACAGGCGGAGCGGACGGACATGGGATGCGTCGGGTGACGGGGGTACGGCACGGATCCGCGTGCGCACCATGGTCTGACCGGCCCAGTTATCTGTCAATATTCTTAACAATTGGGTCATCGACCGTCTCTCCGCCACCGGGCACGCAGCGCCCGGCGCCCGCCCCGACCGTCCGGATCGCCGCAGTAACCGGCCTAGACCAGCGGCGGCGCGCGTTGCCCCGAGCCGGTTTTCGGACACGTGATCGCTTCGTGGATCCCAGGGCTTAATCGCGTGACGCGGCCGCTCAGTCGTCCCCGTGCCCGAAGGCCACGGCGGAGATCTGCAGGTAGATCCCCTCGGGCTCGGGAACGTACCGGACCTTCGACAGCGCCTGGTCCTGGCCCGCGGACTCCAGGACGACGGTGCCGTATCCCAGCATCCGGCCGAAGACCGACCGGTCGACCGTGAGGTCGGTGATCTTGGACAGCGGCATCATGTCGACCCTGCGGGTGACCAGCCCGTGCACGAGCATCACCCGGACGCCGGTCACCGCGAAGAACTCGTCGGACCACTCGTACACCTTGAAGGCCAGCCGGCCGAGGATCGCGAACCACACGCACCAGATCACCGTGAGCACGGTGCTCTGCGAGACGAGGCCGCTCAGCAGCCCGGCGAGGATCAATCCGGCGACCGCCTCCGCGATGTTCCGCAGCAGCATGGCAGGGTGGCGCCGGATGACGACCGCGTCCTCCTCTTGGGGCAGCAGGTACCGCTGCAGATGGTGCGGGTCCACGTTGCGCACCGTCAGGAAACTGGGGAGTTGCACGAGCGGGACTCTACGCGTCAGGGACCCGGGATGTCGCCCATGTCACACTCAGGTCATCCGGAGCTGGCGCGCGGGCGGGTGCCGGACCGCCCGGCGCGGGTCACCGGGCCGGTACCCAGTTCCCGTGGAAGCCTGCGGGCACGCGTGCGGGGAGGTGGACGGCGGCGACGGTCTCCAGGCTGCCCGCGTCGAGCAGCATGAGGTCCGTACGGTCGGTGGCCGGATCGTAGACGAACCCCATCAGCACCCCGTCGTCCTCGGCGGCGTCGGGTGAGTTCGGCTCGAAGACGAACTCACCGGCCTGCCGGCCCGCGCCGAAGGAACGCCGCGTGGTCGTGCCCCGCACCACGTCGTGCTTGAGAATCGTGTCGGACACCGTGCTGCCGTGGTTCAGCGCCAGCGCGTAGCCGTACCGGTGCCGCCGGCCGACGAGCCGTTCGTCGACCCGGGGAAGTTCCTGCGCCTGATCGTCCACCTGCTCCTCCCGGACCTTGCCGCCGCCCAGGTCGACCGTCCAGCGGGCCAGGGTGGGCGCGCCTTCGTCGGGTCCCCGCAGGTCCCGGTCGAAGACCTTGGTGTGGCGAACGACCTCGAGCACGATCGTGTCGCCGTCGTCGTAGGCGTTCAGCGGATGGAAGACGTAGCACGGCTCCACCTCGAACCACCGGACGTCGGTGGCACCACCGGAGCGTGGCATGACGCCGATCCGCGCCGGATATCTCGGGTTCCAGCGGTAGGGCAGCCGGTCGCTCGAGCCGCCCCGCCGTGCCGCCGCCGCGATGATCGGGTCGGGGATCCGCACCCGCCCGACGAGCGCGGACATCACCAGCCGGGCGGGGGCACGCAGGAACCGCGGTACCGCGACCTCCGCGGCCTGCCGCGCGTCGAAGGTCACGGGCAGGTCGTAGAACACGACATGGGACTCGGTGAGCGAGAAGTCGTGCATCATCGGGCTGCCGGTGACGCGGACGTCCACCGTACGGCGTGCGTGTCCGGCGCCGTCGATCACCGAGTACCGCACCTCGTTGCCGCGGCCGAAGAAGTACGACACCGCGTGCAGCTCGCCGGACTCGGGGTCTCGCTTCGGATGGGCGGTGTAGCCGCCGGGCAGCGTGCCGTCGAAGTCGCAGAACCCGACGGTGTCGAGTTCGTCGGTGAGCTCCTGGACGGCCAAACCCGCCTCGACGAGCGCGAGCGTACGGCCGGCGTGACCGATCACGTTCGTGTTGGCGCCCGTGCCGTGCAGCGGCGCGCTGCTCCTGCCCGGCCGGAAGGCATCGCCGAGGGCGGCGGCGATCCGGGGCGTACGAACCCAGCGGTTGCGGTACCACTCCGCCCGCCCGTCGCGGAGGCGGACGCCGTGCACCATCCCGTCGCCGGTGAACCAGTTGTACGTGTCGGGGTCGACCTCCGCCACGGGGTTAGGCCCGTTGCGCAGGTACCTGCCGTCCAGATGCTCGGGAATCGTCCCGGTCACGGGCAGGTCGGTGACCGTTAACTCCTGCCCGACGGGCGCGAAGCCGCCCTCGAGGAATGGGTTGCCCATGATCCGCGTCTCTCCTCGTCGCCGCGTACATAACAACGTTATTTAGGGCATAACACTGTTATGGCAGGATGACAAGAGTGAGTCCGCGAGAACCCACCGCCGAGGCGCATCCGCGCGGTCGCCTGCTGGAGGCGGCGATCCGGATCCTCGCCGCCGACGGCCCCGAAGCCCTCCAGACCCGCCGCCTGGCCACCGAGGTCGGCATGTCGACGATGGCGGTCTACACGCACTTCGGCGGAATGGGCGGGCTGATCACGGAGATCGTGCGGGAGGGCTTCATCCGGTTGGGCCGGCGCATGGAGGAGATCCCGGCAGGCGACGACCCGGTCGTCGATCTGCTCGCGCTGGGTTTGGCGTACCGCGACCACGCGCTGGACAACCCCCAGCTCTACCGGCTGATGTTCGGGGTGATCCCACCGGGCGGCCGCCAGGGCGGCAAGGACCTGACCGTGTCCAGCGTCGGCAACGACCTACCCGAGGGGCAGGCCGCGTTCGCCCGGCTGGTCACCGCCGTGACACGCGTCATGGAGGCGGCCGGCACCCGTGAGGAGGAGCCGCACTCGGCGGCGGCCCAGTTCTGGAGCGCGATCCACGGCTACGTGCTGCTGGAGATCGCCGGATTCTTCGACGGCGACGGCGATCCCGTCGAGCGGTACCTGGTGCCTCTCGGGACGAAGCTGGTCGTCGGGATCGGCGCGGCCCCCGAGCACACGGCCCGTTGCGTCCGCCTCATCGCCGCCGCCCGACCGAGCCCGGAGACAGCCACCGAGACCTGACCTCCGCACCTCCGGGCGAGCCGTCCGGCGAGGCGAGAGCGCCTCGCCGGACCCGTTCGCCGGGCGCGCCCAGGCCGGGGCGTGCGCGGTCATGCCGAATGCTCGGAGAAGGTACGTCTGCGGGGCCGGTCTGTGAGCTTCGCCCCCTTCCCGCACCGCGATCGCCGAGCATTCCGTACGCCACGACAGCGGCCCCGCATCAGTGGCCGTCCAGGAACCAGCGCAGCCGGCGGGCCTCCTCGGTGCCGATGACGGGCTCGGCGGCGTCCACCAGAGCGTCCAGCCGGTCCCGCGCCTCCGGCGTCGGCCCTCGGTAGGCGGTCGCGGCGTCACCCCGTGACCAGGCGATCAGGTCGGCGCGTGCCCGATCGCCCAACTCGGCGTCGCGGTCGGCCATCAGATGCAGGTCGACGTGCAGGCGGGTCCAAACGTCCCCGGCCCGCAGACCTTGGTAGGCCGCCAGCCGGACATGAGGCGGCGAGTCGGCGCCCAGCCAGTCCCACAACCGCGCGGCCGGCACCACGTCGGGCTCGGTTCGCAACGCCCTGCCCACCGCCCGGACGACCACGGGAGCGGGGTCGGCCAGCATCGGGGCGATCCGGGCGAGGGACGCCCCCAGGCGTCGAACGGCGCGGACCGCCTCGGCCCGCACCCGAGGACTCGGGTGCTCCAGGAACGGCAGCAGCGGATCGACGTCCTGCCGGGTACCGCATTCACCGAGCCCGGCGACCAGCGTCCGAATCCGGCCCGCCGCCGGATCCGCGGTCAGGGCGTCGCGGTAGAGCGCGGCGGGGTCACGCCCCTCACGGCGGACCGCCCACTGTGCGGTGGCGCGCGTCATCGCGGATCGGTCCGCGAGGTGGGCGGCACCGGCCTCAGGACGGCCGAGCCGCACCAGGCCGGTGAGCGCCTCGACCCGGACGTTCGCGCCGCCCTCCCCGAGCAGCCGCTCCAGCACATCGGGACGCTCGTCTCGTACGGCTTCGGCGACGACCCGCTCCGCACACAGGGCGCGGCACACCACGTCCCGCTCCCCCAGTGCGGCGCGCATGACCTCCTCGGACCGGGCCCGGCCCGCCTCCAGCCACAGCCGATACGCCCAGCGTCGCAGCCCGCGGTCGTGGTGGGCCCGAGCCGACGCCAGCGCGTCCTCCGGAGCCGACCGCAGGGCCTCCGCCACGGCCTCCAGGGCGTAGGCACCCCGCGCCCACGATCCCATCGCGACCGCGACGCCGGCCGCCGCCAGGAGCGCTGCGGTGTCCGCAGCGCGCAACGCCGCCGCCAGGGAACGGCGCGCCCGCTCGCGAACCTGCGGCACCCAGTCGGCGGTGCGCAGCACGAGGAGGGGAAGCGGCAGCCCGTTCCACGCCGCGCTCCCGACCGCGGCCTCCCTCTGGTGCCCGTTCTCGGAGCACGCCTCGACCAGCGACGACAGACGCGCGTTCCTCGGCAGCGAGGCCCTCGCCGTACGGACGCCGTATCTCATCGCGAGGGTACGGAACGCCCGGTCGAGCCCGATCCAGGTCGTCGCGCTCGCGATCGACAGCATCGCCGTGACCTCGTCCGCGGGCTCGCGGCCGGCGGCGGCGTCGGCCACGCGAGCCGCCAGCCGTCCGTAACCGGGGGCGTGGTACTCGCGGACCACCTGGATGGGACCGGTCAGGTGGGCGTTGAACTCCTCGAGTTCCTCCGCCGGCACCCACAGCTCCAGGACGGTCCGGCCGCCGGCCTGCCGGACCGGGTAGCGGCGCGCGAAGCCGGCGTCGACCTCGAAGCGCGTCACGAACCCGGCGCCCGACGCCGGGACGTTCCAGTCCCGGGCGATCTTGACCGCGTATGCCTCGTTCAGCACCGGATAGAAGATCGGCTGGTCGGGCAGCCGAGGCGGCCACGCCCGCCACCCAGACGCGCGCAGCAGCGCCAGCTCGGCGGGCCCGACCGGCCGCCACAAGGTCACGGTGGCCCGCCGACCGGTCATGACTCATCGCTCCTCTGTCACCGACGACCCAGTGTCGCGTCGCCCCCGGAGCGTTCACCACCGAATATCGGAGCCTTCCGGCGAGTGCCGGAATGCTCGGCAACGGCCTGCGGGAAACGGACCGGAGCCCAAGTACCGCAGCCGTAGGGAGCGCTTCTCCGAGCGATCGGTACGCCCCCCAACGCCACAGCGGCTGACGAACCCGCACTGGGTGGCTTCGACGGTTATTGGCGCAGAACACGAGGTCAGGCCTGGGCGGTCTCGGCCTCGGGCGCTTCCGGCGCGACGGAGGGGCGGGTCTCCTGGGCGCGTACGGTCGCCGGGTGAGCGCCCGCGTCGCCGCGAAACCGATGACCAGCCCGGCCAGCACGCCCAGGTTGGCGAAGGCCCAGGAGCCGGACCTGCCGCCGGGGCCGAGCGGCTCGAGCAGGTACCCCTGCCATTTGAGCCAACTCGCGGCCGTGTTCGTCACCAGCCCCCAGCCGACGGCGGTGGCGGCGGGCAGGATCACCGGGGGCAGCGGCGGAACGTCGCCGTACCGGCCCGCCGGCCGGTAGAGGTCGGCCTCGTCGTAGTCCCGGCGGCGTACCGCGGCACCCGCAGGCCGGCCGCCGGCAGCGCCTGCCCGGACGAGTAGATGTCGAGCACGGCGCCGCCGACGAGGCCGAGCACCGCCACCGCGGCGAACGGGATGAGGAACCAGGTGGGCAGGATCCTCGTGAGCGCGCCGATCGGGTCGTCGGCGATCGCCTTGCCGAGGCCGGCCGACGATCCGGCGAGGAGCAGGCCGAAGACGAGCAGCACGGCCGGCGCCAGGGACGCCCCGAACGTCGTCCAGCCGACGACGCCGCGCCCGGAGGTGCTCCTGGGCAGGTAGCGGGAGTAGTCGGCTGCGGCGTTCACCCACCCGAGGCCGAAACCGGTCATCATGAAGACCAGAGCGCCGATGACCTCCTGGGTGGAGCCGGCGTGGGTGCCGCTGACGGTGTGCCACTCGATCCGGTGCGCGACCAGGAGGATGTAGACGACCGTCAGCACGCCGGTGAGGACGGTGATGACCGCCCGCATGCGCATGATCAATCGAAGCCGATGGCGCCGCCACCGACGATCAGCACCGCGACGACGATGAGCGCGACGACCTTGGTGGTGGTGCCGCCGCCCCAGCCGAGACGGCCGAAGACGGTCGCGGTCGCCACCCACCGCGCGGAGCCGGACGACGATTGCGCGTTCCGGCACGGTGTGATCGTTTGCGAGGATGGGCGATTTCCTCGTTGTGGGCGCCGGCGTGGCCGGTGCCGCCGCAGGTTACTTCCTGTCCGCGTTCGGCGACGTGACCCTCCTGGAGATGGAGTCCGCTCCGGGGTACCACTCGACCGGGCGGTCCGCCGCGCTGTTCTCCGAGTACTACGGCAACCCCACCGTGCGCGCGCTCACCGCGGCGAGCCGTGCGTTCCTCACGGCACCGCCGCCGGGCTTCGCCGACGGACCGCTGCTCTCTCCGCGCGGCGTGCTGACGCTGTGCCCGGCGGGCGCGGAGGACGACTTCGCCGCGATGCTCGCCGACGGCCTGTCCGCTCCCGTCCCGGTCCGGGAGATCGACGTCGCCGAGGTCACTCGGCACTGCCCGATCGTCCGGACCGGACGGTACACCCGCGCGATGGTCAAGCCGGGCGCGATGGACATCGATGTCGACCTGCTCCACCAGGGGTTCCTGCGCGGCGTCCGGGCGCGCGGCGGCACGGTGGTCACGGGCGCGCGGGTACGGGAGCTGTCCCGTGACGGCGGGCACTGGCGGGCGGAGACCGACGCGGGGGTGTTCACCGCGCCCGTCGTGGTCGACGCGGCCGGAGCGTGGGCGGACGAGGTCGCCGCGCTCGCCGGCGTCCGCCCGCTGGGCCTCACACCGCTGCGCCGTACGGCGTTCCTGGCCGACCCGCCCGACGGGATCGACGCCGCCCGGTGGCCGATGGTGACCGACGTGGCCGACACCTTCTACCTCAAGCCGGAGTCGGGACGGCTGCTCGTGTCCCCGTCCGACGCGACGCCCGTGCCGCCGTGCGACGCGCGCCCGGACGACCTCGACGTCGCGCGCGCGGTCGAGCGGGTCCAGGAGGCCACGACGTTGCGGATCCGTGGCGTCCGGCACGCGTGGGCCGGGCTGCGGACCGCGGCGCCGGACGACACCCCGGTGGTCGGCGAGGCGGCGGAGGCTCCGGGCTTCGTCTGGCTCGCCGGCCTCAGCGGATACGGAGTGCAGACGTCGCCCGCGGTCGGCCGGATCGCCGCGGCCGCCGCGACCCGCAAGCCGCCCGCCGACGCCGGCGTGGATCCGGCGGCGCTGTCGCCCGCCCGGTTCCAGGAGGCCCGCCCGGTCCGGTGACCACCGGCCACGGCGGGTCGCCGATGGCGAGTCATATTACAGAGTCAGAAACATGATCCGACAGTCCTCTTTCCGCGAGAAAGGACATCGGTAAATGCGCGATACTCTACCCGAAAAGCATCGGATATGATCGGACCATCGGTTCTCGTTCGCCATTTCACAAGATCATCTGACCGAAACAAATTCGCGCCGAGATCCCACCGGACCGAAACCAGGAGCGGCCAGGTCTAGGTCACCGAAGGTTGTCGATAATGTACGTTCCGGTCCCGGCCGACCGGCGTTCGAATGAGAGTCCCGTCGCGGCCGGCGCGCCCGCGGCTCGCGCCGCGGGCGCTCGGGATCGCCGCATATGACGGCGGCCCCGACTCCGGGGAGAGCGGCGAATCCGATGGTCACAGGGGCGCGTCGGCACCGGTCCGCGCTCAGTCAACTCAGTCGGTCGATGACGCTGCCGCACGGGGTCCCGCCGGCCGGGGGCCTCTCGGGCGACTCCGTACGGCGACGAAACGGCCACCATCCGTTCCGGCACGAGGTCCGGGAAGGTACCCGAAAGAGGGCCTTGCGAAATCGGCGGCGGGCAGCTTAATTTACCGCCAGCTTCGCAGCCATATCTCCGGCGGGTCCCCAGAAAGGGCCCGCTCACCTTTTGTGACCCCCCGATGGGGAGGTGTGGATGCCCGGACAGTCGGCCGACGACGTATGCGGTGATTCGAAGTCACCGATAAGTTCCACAGACCAGCGTGACCCGTCCAAGCGGCGCTTCACCGGACGAGCGGTCGACCACGGCGGGTTCCGTCCGGTCTCCGCACTGATCGAGGAGCAGGCCGACCGGCATCCCGAACGCCCGGCCGTCTCATGCGGCGGGCGCACGCTCACCTACCGGCGGCTGGCGGAGCTGGTGGGCGGCCTCGCGGCCACGTTGGCCGAGCGCGGAGTGCGCCGGGGCGACGTGGTGCCCGTCCTGCTCGGGGGCAGCCTCGAGCTGCCGATCACGTATCTGGCGCTGATGAGGCTCGGCGCGGCGTTCGTGCCGCTGGACCCGGCGTGGCCGCGCGAGCGGATCCGCGGCACGTTCGGCGTGCTGCCCGGAACTCCCGTGCCGTGCGCCGACGCGGAGTCGGTCCCGGAGGAGCACCGCGGCCGCGCGGTCGTGGTCGACGTCGACCTGATCACGCCGGCGGAGCGTTTCGACACCGTGACGCCGGGGCCCGACGACCTGGTCTACGGCTTCTTCACGTCGGGCACGACGGGCACGCCCAAGTGCGCGATGAACCGGCACGCCGGGCTCACCAACCGGCTCCGCGCCATGGCGCGCTACTTCGGCGTGACCGACGCGGACGTGGTGTTGCAGAACAGCAAGCACACCTTCGACTCCTCACTCTGGCAGCTGTTCCTGCCGCTGATCACGGGCGGGCACGCCGTGCTGCAGGTCCAGGGGGAGTTCCTGGACCTGCGGCGGACGATCGACACGATCGCGGAGTACGGCGTGACCGCCACCGACTTCGTGTCGAGCATCTTCAACGCGCTGGCGGCCGAGGTCGACCGGGACGAACGGTCGCTGCGCGGACTCTCGTCGCTGCGATGGCTGATCGTGGGCAGCGAACCGCTCAATCCCGACGCCGTCCACCGGATGATGGCCCAGTTGCCGGGACTCACGGTGACCAACGGCTACGGGCCGACCGAGGCGAGCATCGGGATGGTCTTCCACACCGTCTCCCCCGCGGACGGCGACGTCGTGCCGCTGGGCCGTCCGATCGACAACTGCTACGCCGTGGTGGTGGACGACGACCTCCGCCCCGTGCCGCCCGGCACCGTCGGCGAGATCGTCATCGGCGGCGCCTGCCTGGGCGCCGGCTACCTGGGCGCGCCGGCGGTCACCGCGCGGGCGTTCGTCCGCAATCCCTTTCCCGAGATCCCCGGCGACCGGCTCTACCGCACCGGCGATCTCGGCCACCTCGACGACGAGGGTCTGCTCTACTTCTCCGGGCGCAAGGACTTCCAGGTCAAGATCGGCGGCGTCCGGATCGAGCTCGGCGAGATCGCGGTGGCGGCGGAGAAGTGCCCCGGCGTGTGGCAGGCGGAGGTCCTCGTCGCCGAGCAGGCGGGCACGAGGTCGCTGGCCCTGTTCGTGTCCGGGACGGACCTGACGGTGGACGCGCTCCGCGACGGGCTGCGCCGCACGCTGCCCCGGATCAGCGTGCCCCGGTACTACTTCCTGCTGCCGGACATCCCGCTGAACGACAACGGCAAGGCCGACCGGGCACGGCTCCAGACCATCCTCGACGCCCGGCTCGCGGAGGACGCGGCACGGCTGGCCGAGAGCCCGCCCGCCGCGACGCCGGCCGACCAGGTGCTGCGGGCGCTCCGGTCGGTGCTCGGCCGGCCGGACCTGACGACCGACGCGGACTTCATGGAGGCGGGCGGGGACTCGCTCCAGGCGCTGTCGCTCGTCCGCATGCTCACCGCCGAGTGCGGGGTCCAGGTGGAGGTCCAGGACCTGTACGAGCGGCCGACCGCCGACGGGCTGACCGGGCTGATCGAGGCCCGGCGACGTGGCGGAGCGGTGATCGAGGCGGACTCGGTGCTCATGGTCCGCGACGCGGCGGTGCCCGACGGTGAGCCGATCCGGGCCGCCGACCCCGCCGGGAGGCTGCGGACCGTGCTGGTGACCGGGGCGACCGGATTCGTCGGCAGCCGCCTCGTCCACGAGCTGCTGGCCCGTACCGACCTGCGGGTGCGCTGCCTCACCCGCGCCGGCGGCGACTTCGGCGCCACGGCACGGGTGGTCGGCGCGCTCGCCGAACGCGGCCTGTGGGAGTCGCGGTTCGCCGACCGGATCGAGGGCTACGCCGGCGACCTCGCCCGGCCCGGCCTGGGCCTGGACCCCGGCACCTGGGAGCATCTCGCCCGCACCTGCGACCTGGTGCTGCACAACGGTGCGATGGTCAACTTCCTGTTCGACTACCGTGCGCACCGTCACGCGAACGTGCGCGGCACCATCGAGCTGCTGCGGCTGGCGATGGCGCACCGGCCGGTTCCGCTGCACCACGTCTCGACGCTGGCGACGCTCCAGACCGAGGCGCTCGGGCACGACGACCCGCTGTCCGAGGGGTTCGAACCGTCCCGCGCCAGGATGCCCGACGGCGGGTACGCCCGCTCGAAGCTGGTCGCCGAACGGCACCTGGCCGCGGCGCGGGCGCGGGGCGCGCTGGTGACCGTGCTGCGGCTCGGCGAGGTGATGCCGAGCGCGGACAACGCGTACCCGAACACCTCGGCGCTCACCCACCTGCTGCTCGCGGCGTTCCCCCGCCTCGGCGTGCGGCCCGACGCCGTGATCCGGTCGGACTACACGCCGGTCGACTACGTGGCCGCCCGGGTGGTGGCCGCGGTCTGCGACCGCGACGCCTGGGGCCGTACGTTCAACGTCTTCCATCCGGAGAGCGTCGACTTCGGCGCGCTGATGGCGCCGCTGCCCGCGGTTCCCTGCGGCGACTTCCTCGCCCGGGTACGGGAGGCCGCCCTCGCCACCGGGGACCGGGAGCTGACCGCCCTCGCGTCGCTCCTGCCCGGCCGGCCCGACGCGGACGAGCGGACGCTGAAGGAGGCGTTCGCGGCCGTGCTCACCGACAACCCCCGGCTGTTCCGCAAGGACGAGTGCCGCCGGCTCGAGGAGCGCCGGCGGCTCGCCGACGGGCGGCTCGACGACGCGATCGCCGCGTACCGGGACCGCCTCATCCGGGGCGAGACGCCGGAGCCCCATGACGCGCTGGGGCCGCGACGCCAGGTTTCGGCCAGCTGACGACGAGACGGGAAGGGCGAGCGATGCGCTATCGCACGATGGGAAGACTCGGCTGGGAGGTCAGCGAGGTCGGCTACGGGATGTGGGGCATCGGCGGCGGCCCCGGCAACTTCACCGGCTGGGACTACGACCTCGCGCCGCGCTGCCTCGACGAGGCGGTCGAGCTGGGCTGCACGTTCTTCGACACCGCCTGGGTGTACGGGCGCGGCATCAGCGAGCGGATGCTGGGCGCGCTGCTGAAGCGCCATCCCGACCGGCGGCTGTACGTCGCGACGAAGATCCCGCCGAAGAACCGCGAGTGGCCGCCCGGCCCCGAGGACACCCTCGACGACGCCTACCCGGCCGACCACATGCGGGAGTACACCTACCGCAGCCTGGAGAACCTCGGGACCTCCCGCGTCGACCTGCTGCAGTTCCACACGTGGGAGGACCGCTGGGCCGGCGACGAGCGCTGGCAGGAGGTCGTCGCCGACCTCAAGCGGGAGGGCGTCGTCGACGCGGTCGGCATCAGCGTCAACCGGTGGGAGCCGGCCAACTGCCTCGCCGCGCTCGACACCGGCCTCATCGACGTGATCCAGGTGATCTACAACATCTTCGACCAGGCCCCCGAGGACGAGCTGTTCGAGCGCGCGCGGCGGGACGGCATCGGGATCATCGCGCGGGTGCCGTTCGACGAGGGAACGCTCACCGGCACGCTGACCGCCGACACCACGTTCCCGGAGGAGGATTGGCGCGCCACCTACTTCTGCGACGAGAACCTCAAGCCGAGCGTCGAACGCGCCGAGCGCCTGAAGGAGGTCCTGCCGGAGGGCATGTCGCTGCCGGAGATGGCGCTGCGGTTCATCCTGCACCACCCGGCCGTCAGCACGGTGATCCCCGGCATGCGCAAGCCCGCCCACGTCCGCGCCAACCTCGCGGTGGGCGACGGCAGGCCACTGGACGACGCGCTGCTGCGGGAGCTGCGCGAACACCGTTGGGACCGCGTCCCGACGTGGTGGTCCATGTGAGCCCCGGAGTGATCATGATGTGGGCGCATTCGCGCTCGGCCTCGACGGCGTTCCTGCGCATGATGATCGAGCGGGGCGACGTCGCCGTCCTGCACGAGCCCTTCCTCGCGCTGACCGAGGAGGGCGAGGTCTCCGTGCCCGCCGCGGCCGGCGGCCGCGCGACCGCGCGGTCGGAGGAGGAGCTCCTCGCCCGGCTCAAGGAGCTCGGCCGCACCCGCCCGGTCTTCGTCAAGGAGGTCGTCGACTACGACTACGGGTTCGTGCGCGGGCGGTCCGGTGAGCTCGCCGGGATGACGCACACCTTCATCGTCCGTGACCCGAAGCAGACGATCAGCTCGCACTACGCGGTGAAGCCCGCGGTGACCTGCGCGGAGATCGGCTACGAGCGCCTGTACGGGCTCTTCGAGGTCGTCCGCTCCGCCACCGGCCGCGTCCCGCTCGTCATCCGCGCGGAGCGCCTTGTACGCGACCCGGAGGCGGTCGTCAGGAGCTTCTGCGCCTACACCGGGCTGCCGTTCCTCCCCGAGGCGCTCGCCTGGAAGGCCGGCGAGCGGCCCGAGTGGCGGCGGACCCGTGAGTGGCACGTCGACGCGAGCCACAGCACCGGCTTCACGAGCCGCCGGAACACCTATCCCGTCACGGTCGACAACGACACCACCCTGAAGTCCTTCTACGACCACCACCTGCCGTTCTACGAGCAACTCGTCCAGCACGCGTTCTGAGCAGGAGCAGGCATGGCAACAGAGACAGTGCCGGCGGACACCACCACCGGTCTGCCGCAACAGTCCCCCGGACGGTTGTTCGCGCGGGCCTACGCGGCCGACCCCGAGCGCGCCGAGGTGCGGTTCGACTACACCATCACCGAGGCGCACGAGCCGACGAAGGACCGGCCGCGGCTGACCGTACGGAACCTGCTGAAGGTGCGTCCGGTCGACGAGGACGTCGCGCGGTTCTGGACCGAGACGCGGCCGGCCGCCGAGGACGCCGGGACGGTGCTGGACGCCGACGTCCGCCGCGAGGCCGCGTTCCGGTTCGGCATGGCCGAGGCGGGCGTCCACCCGATCCAGGCGTGGGTGCAGATCCCCGACGGGCTCGCCGGCGACCCGGACGCGCTCGCGGAGTTCATCGACTACCGGCTGCTCGTACGCCTGGCGACCGCGGAGAACCAGGCGCTGACGAACGGGCCGTACGGCCTGCTCAACCATCCGGACATCGCCCGGATCGCCTACCACGACTACGTCACCGGGATCCTGACGGCCTGCGACGAGATCGAGCAGACGGGCGCCACCCCGCACGCGATGATCGTCAACCCGAACGACTTCTACCACCACCTCCTCGGCCGGAACGGGCTGCTGGCGGAGCTGGCCACGAGCAACGGCATGAAGATCAGCCGGAACCGCTGGGTGGCCCCGGGCACGGCCCTGGTCGGCGACATCTCGGTGGCGGCCCGGCTCCTGGACGCGCGCCGCTCCGTGATCCGCGTCGCGGAGCCTCCGCCGGGGACCTTCGCGCGGCCGGGCGTCGCCGTCTGCGCCGAGGTCTACGAAGGGCTCGCCGTGCTCCTCCCCGCGCTCTTCTACATCGTCGCCCCCGCGGACGCCGCCGCGTGAGCGAGCGAACCGATGAACACGGCGGTCCAGGCCCCTCCTCCGACGAAGGGGGCCGCATGAGGCGTCCTTTCCGGAACGTCGCGTTCTACCGCCCGTACGCCGCGATGTTCGGCGGGATCTTCTTCTGCCTCCTCGGCGTCGGCGCGTCACTCGCCACCCTGCCCTTCTACGTGCTGGACGAACTGCACGGCAACAAGGTCGAGGTGGGCGTCGTGACCGCCACGATCGCCGTCGCCGCGGTCGTCACGCGCCCGATCGCCGGACGGATCGGCGACCGCCACGGCTACAAGCTCGTCATGCTGGCCGGCGCGGCGATCTGCGTCCTGGCCGGCGCCGGCTACTACGCCGCCCGCGACGTCCCGGTGCTGGTCGCCGTCCGGATCCTGCACGGCATCGGGGAGGGCAGCGTCTACACGTCGGGCGCGGCGTGGCTGGTGCGGCTGTGCCCGACCGAGCGGCGGGGCCGCGTCGTCGGGCTGTACGGGATCTCCATGTGGCTGGGGATCACCCTCGGCGCGCTGTTCGGCACGGTGGCGATGCGGGAGAGCGGCTTCTCCGCCGTCTGGGGCCTGTGCGTCGCGGTCGGCGCACTCGGTCTCCTCGTCGTGTCGCTCCGGGAACGCCCGGAGCAGCCCGAGGCCGCGACGACGGCCCGCGCCGCCATCCTGCCGGTCAGCACGGTGCTGCCCGGCGTCGCGCTGTCGCTCGCCGCCCTCGGATACGCGGCGCTGTCGTCGTTCGTGGCGCTGCACATGGCGGCGCGCGGCGTCTCCGACGGGATCGCCGGGTTGAACGCCTACGGCGTCACGTACGTGGGCGTCCGCCTGGTCATCGGCAACCTGCCGGACCGGATCGGCGCCCGGCAGGTGGCGTTCTGGTCGGCGATCGTCGAGGCCGTCGGGCTGCTGGTCGTCGCCGTCGCCACCAACCTGGTCACCGTCATCATCGGGGGGCTGGTGATGGGCGCGGGCCTGTCCCTGCTGTTCCCGGCGCTCGCGCTGCTCGTCATCAACCGTACGAAGCCGGCGCAGCAGGGCGCGGCGCTGGGCGGATTCACCTCGTTCTGGGACATCGGGCTGGCGGTGGGCGGCCCGTTCGCGGGACTCATCGCGGGCGCGTCCGGTTACCCGGCCGTGTACTGGGTCATGATGGCCTGCGCGGTCGCGTCGGCGCTGCTGTCCTGGACGACGAACCCGCAGCGGAGGCCGGCGATGCAGGAGCCGTGACCCCGCCCCCTCCCCTCGAGCGGTTCGCACGGTCGGATCCGGTTCGCGCGGTTGACGCGGGTTCGCGCGGAATCCACGAACTACCTGTGCGTTCTCTTGGGGTTCCCCGCCGCGCCACAGGGCATTGCGTCGTTGACCCCCTCGCATGTCCCGAAACGCCACGGAACTCGAGGAGGGCACCGATGACAGAGACGGCTCAGCGGGCGCGGCAACAGGAGCAGCGCGAGGAGCGACGGGAACGGCCGCAGCAGCGCGGCAGACGCGAAGAGCCATCGGACGGCAGCGTCGGCGTCGTGCTGGCGGGGGCCGGCGCGCGCGGCGCGTACGAGGCCGGGGTGCTGTCGATCCTGCTGCCGGAGCTCGACAACCGGGGCTACCGGCCGTCCGTCTTCGTGGGCACCAGCGCCGGTGCGATCAACGCCGCGCTCTTCGCCTCCCTCGCGCATCTGGACGCCGCCGAGGCCGCCGAACGAGCGTTGGCGATGTGGCGATCGGTGCGCCGCGGCATGGTCTTCAGGCCGATCCTGCCGACACTGCCGTTCGCGGCGATGCGCTACCTGCTCAGACTGGGCAACCTCCCGATCCCGACGACCGGCGGCCTGCTCGACACCCGGCCGCTGGGAACCGCCCTGGCCGGCATGCTGAACTGGCGGGACCTGCACAAGAACCTGCGCACCGGAGCCGTGAAGGCGGTGGCCGTCGCCGCCACGGCGAGCCACACGGGGCGCACGCAGATCTTCGTCGAGAGCCCGAACGTCCGCACCCCGGAGAACGACCTGATCCGCGCGGTCGACTATCTCGACGCCCACCTGATGCCCGACCACATCATGGCCTCGGCCGCCATCCCGGTGCTGTTCCCGCCGGTGCGCATCAAGACCGAGGAGACCGACGGCTGGTACATCGACGGCGGAGTCCGGCTCAACGCGCCGATCGAGCCGGCGATCGACCTCGGCGTCGAACGGGTCGTCGTTATCGCCACCGACCCCGGTAAGCGCCTGGACAAGCCGCTCGACGGCCACGCCGGGATGCCGCCGACCGTTCAGGACACCTTCGCCCAGCTTCTCCACGGCGCGCTGGTGGACTCCATGCTGGAGGACCTGAACACCCTGCGAGACGTCAACCAACTGGTACGGGCGGGGGCCACGAACGTCATGAGCCGGGCCACCGGCCGTAAGTACCGCGTCGTCGACTCCCTCTTCGCCGGACCGGCTCCGGGCGACGTGGACGAGCTGGGGCAGCTCGCCAACACGGTCATGTCGACGGCCATGGCCGGGGTGCGCGGACTCCAGCACCCGGAGCTGCGCCTGCTCAGCGCGCTCATCGGGCCGACGACGAGCCGCGGTGAGCTGATGAGCTACCTGCTGTTCGAGCCGGAGTTCATCGACCAGGCGATCGAGCTGGGCCGACGGGACGCCCTGCGCGTCCTCGAGCCGCTGAAGGAGAAGGACGGGGACATCTGGACCCTCTGCGACTAGGGCGTGTCTCGAAGTCCCCGTCCGTAGCGAGCGGCGTCCAGGCGGCGCGTCGCAAGGCGGAGGAGGGAGTCAGCCCGGTGTTGGCTGGCGACCGACGACAACGCGGCGAGGCGTCGTCTGGACGCCGCGCAGTAGGACAGCGGGACTTCGAGACACGCCCTAGCCGGCACGCTCTCCGGAGACAGCCCACCGCGCCCAGGCCGGTGGGCTACTTCCCGCTTCCCCGATGCGACACGAGATCACCCGCCGCCCGCCGCTCCCCCAGCCCGTCGTCCAGCGCGGACAGCAGGTCGATGAGGCTGCGGCGCTGGTCCGCGGACAGTGGCGCGAACAGATCCTCACTCGCCTGCCGGCGGGCCTGGCGCATCTCCTCCCGTACGGCCAGCCCCGCGTCGGTGAGGTGCAGCCGGATGGCGCGCCGGTTCGCCGGATCGACCGCGCGCCGGACGAGGCCGGCCTGCTCCAAGGAGTCGATCACGGTGGTGACCGACCGGGGCACGACGCCGAGACGGTCGGCCAGCTCGGTCATCCGCAGCGGCTCGTCGCTGCGGGTGATCATGCGCAGCGCCCGCTCCTGGGCGGGTGTGAGACCCAGGGGGGCGAGCCGGGCCAGCTGAGCCCGCCGCAGGCGCTTGGTCAGCCCCTGGAACAGGTCCGCGAGCTGCGCCGACGACTCCTCTTGATCCATGTCGCCGAGCATACCGGACGGTACTCATACTGAGCCTGGCACATTGTGAGTGTTACTCTGCTATGTCCCGAGAACCACCGAATCGTGAGGCGCCCTTGAACTTCCACTTCCACGAACGCGATCGCCCTTCGCCCCCGGACCCGGCCGGAGGCACCCCGGCCGCCCCTCGCACGCGCGCGCCGGCCGAGCCCGGCCCCGATGGACCGGCCACATCCGCGCCGCGTGTGCCGCTGCGCCGGATCGTCCGCCTGTTCCGGCCGTACCGCTGGAGCCTGGCCTTCGTCGGCCTGCTCGTCGCCGCGTCGTCCCTGGTGTCGCTGCTCAACCCGTTCCTGCTCCGCGAGGTGATCGACGTCGCGCTGCCGAAGGGACGCGTGGGCCTGCTCACCGTGCTCGCCGCCGGGATGATCGTCGTGTCCGTCGCGAACAGCTGCTTCAGCGTGTCGCAGACCTACGTGTCGACCAAGGTCGGGCAGCGGGTGATGCACGACCTGCGCACCGCCGTCTACGCCCACCTGCAGCGTATGTCGCTGGCCTTCTTCACCCGTACGCGCACCGGCGAGGTCCAGTCCCGCATCGCCAACGACATCGGCGGCATGCAGGCCACGGTGACCACCACCGCCACCACGCTGGTGTCCAACCTGACGACCGTCGTCGCCACGGTCATCGCCATGGCCGCGCTCGACTGGCGGCTGACGGTCGTGTCACTGATCATGATGCCGGTCTTCGTGTGGGTCAGCCGCCGCGTCGGCCGGGAACGCCGCCGCATCACCCGGATGCGCCAGGCACAGCTCGCCACGCTGGCCTCGATCGTCCACGAGTCCCTGTCGGTCAGCGGGATCCTGCTCGGGCACACGATGGGCCGCTCGCGTACGCTCACCGACGCGTTCGCCGCCGAGTCGGTGACGCTGTCGGACCTGGAGGTCCGCGCCAACATGGCGGGCCGGTGGCGGCAGTCCATCATCCAGATCGTCATGTCCTCCATGCCCGCGGTGATCTACTGGGCGACCGGCCTCACCGGCCGGAACGGCCACATGCTGATCTCCATCGGAACGCTGGTGGCCTTCACGACGCTCCAGCAGAGCCTGTTCCGGCCCACCGTGCAGCTCCTCCAGGTGGGGGTCGACCTGCAGACCTCGCTCGAGCTGTTCGGCCGCATCTTCGAGTACCTCGACCTGCCCATCGACGTCGCCGAGCCCGAGCATCCCGTACGCGTCGGCGAGATCCGCGGTGACGTACGGCTCCGCGAGGTCGGGTTCGGCTACGGGGCCGCCGAGGACGCCACGCTGCGCGACGTCGACCTCGCCGTGCCCGCCGGCAGCAGCCTGGCGGTCGTCGGCGAGACCGGTTCGGGGAAGACCACTCTCAGCTACCTCATCCCGCGGCTGTACGACGTGACCTCCGGCAGCGTGACCATCGACGGCGTCGACGTGCGCGACCTGTCCTTCGACGACCTCGCCCGCGCGGTCGGCGTCGTCTCGCAGGAGACCTACCTCTTCCACGCCTCCGTCGCGGACAACCTGCGGTTCGCCAGGCCGGACGCCACCGACGCCGAGCTCGTCGAGGCGGCGCGCATCGCGCAGATCCACGAGCACATCGCCGCCCTGCCGGACGGCTACGACACCCTGGTCGGCGAGCGCGGGTACCGGTTCTCCGGCGGGGAGAAACAGCGCCTGGCGATCGCGCGGGCCGTGCTGCGCGACCCGCCGATCCTCGTCCTCGACGAGGCGACGAGCGCGCTCGACACGCGGACCGAGCGGGCCGTTCAGGAGGCGATCGACGCGCTGTCCGCCGGACGCACCACGATCACCATCGCGCACCGGCTGTCCACCATCCGCGGCGCCGACCAGATCGTGGTGCTCGACCACGGCCGCGTCGTCGAGCGGGGCACCCACGAGAGCCTGCTCGCCCTCGGCGGCCGCTACGCCGCCCTCGTGCGCCGCGACGCCCACCTGACCGACGACCCCGCGCTCCACGAGGAGACCGAGGCCCGCTCCGCCTGACCACCGGCGCGCCGCGCCCGGGAGGCAGTTCACCGATCATCCCCCGGCGCGGCGGGGCCCGGCGGCGCGCCGGTCAGGAGGCGGGCGCACTGACGCCACGAGGGTTCTTGCGCGCGAGTCGGCGAAAACCCCTCGCCCGCCGCGGTGCCCATGGCCGACTAATGACAGATGCCTTGACTGGCGCTAAAGGCTGACATAAGAACCAGGCGACAACGTTGTCATCGCCCTATCTCCCTCCGCGAAAGGGCAGTCCGGATGACACTCCCCCGCCCCCTGCACGCCCTCATGCCCGCTCTCCTGATGCTGGGCGCGCTCCTCCTCCCCACCACGGCGAGCGCCGCCGCGCTCGTCTCCGACCCCGCCTCCCTGGTCAACCCGCTCCTCGGCACGACCAACGGCGGCAACGACTTCCCCGGCGCCGACGTCCCGTTCGGCATGCTGCAGTGGAGTCCCGACACCTCCAGCCGCGCCCTGGGCGGCGGCTACTCCTACAACAGCTCCACCATCACCGGGTTCAGCCTCACCCACATGGCCGGACCGGGCTGCGGCGCGTACGGTGACGTGCCGATCATGCCGACGACCGGGGCGGTGAGCAGTCCGGGATCGGCCAGTTCGTCGTACTCGCACGCCAACGAGTCGGCCTCCCCCGGGTACTACGGCGTGACGCTCGGCAACGGCGTCAAGACCGAGCTGACCACGACGACCCGGGGCGGCATCGGCCGCTTCACCTTCCCGTCCACCACCCAGGCGAACCTGCTGTTCAAGCTGACCGGGAGCCAGAACGGCGACTCCGCGACCACCTGGCAGACCGTCGGGAACACCGAGGTCGCCGGCTCGGTGACCAGCGGCCGGTTCTGCGGCGCCGGCAACGCCTACACGCTGCACTTCTCGGTGGCCTTCGACCACCCGTTCAACACCGGAACCTGGCTCGCGTCCGGTGTGCGGACCGGAGCCCAGCGGCTGGCGCAGAAGTCGACCGCGCGGGCGACCCGCACGACCGTGTCGCCGCACGCGGCGGACCGGCCCAACGAGCCCCGCCTGCACGGCCCGGCGGGGACCACGGCGGCTCCGCTGGCGGCCCCGAACGGCGGATACCTGACCTTCGACACGACCGCGAACCAGGTGGTCACCGCGCGGGTCGGCATCTCGTTCACCTCCGACGCCAACGCGAAGGCGAACCGGGACGCCGAAGTACCGAACTTCGACTTCGACGCCACCCGTACCGCGGCCCGGGGCGCCTGGAACACCATGCTCGGCAAGATCCAGACGGCCGGCGGCACCACCGCGCAGCAGCACGTGTTCTACACGTCGCTGTACCACGCGCTGCTGCACCCCAACGTGTTCAGCGACGCGAACGGCCAGTACATGGGGTTCGACAACGCCGTGCACACCGCCGCGTCCGGGCACGCGCAGTACGCCAACTACTCGGGCTGGGACATCTACCGCAGCCAGGCCCAGCTCATCGGCATGATCGCGCCCGCGCAGGCGAGCGACGTGGCACAGTCCGCGGTCAACGACTACGCGCAGGGCGGCCGGTTGCCGAAGTGGGCGCAGGCCAACGGCGAGTCCTACGTCATGGTCGGCGATCCGGCCGCCTCGATCATCGCCGACATCTACGCGTTCGGCGGCCGGAACTTCGACACCACCGCCGCGAAGAACGCGATGATTCACCAGGCGACCGTCACGAACAACGACCGGCCCGGCCTGAACTACCTCTCCAGCATCGGCTACCTGCCCAGCGACGGGACGTACGGCTGCTGCAACTACTACGGGTCCGTCTCGACGACCCTGGAGTACGACACGGCCGACTTCGCGCTCGGGGCGTTCGCCGGCGCGCTCGGTGACACCGCGAACCAGAAGAAGTTCGTCGACCGCGCCCAGAACTGGAAGAACCTGCTGAACACCTCGAGCGGGTTCATGCAGCCGCGTACGGCCAGCGGGCCGTGGGCGGGCGGCTTCTCCCCGACGAGCGGCACCGAGATGGTCGAGGGCACGTCCTGGCAGTACACCGGGATGGTGCCGTTCAACGTCCGCGGCCTGGCGGACGCGAAGGGCGGCAACGCCGGGATGGTGGGCTATCTCGACCACGTGCTCGCCGCGTACGACGGCAGCGGCGGCGACCACGCCGACCTCGGCAACGAGCCGAGCGTCGAACTGCCCTGGGAGTACGACTACGTGGGCCGGCCGTGGCGCACGCAGGAGGTCATCCGGAGCGTGCAGAACAAGCTGTGGCCGGACTCCCCCACCGGCTGGGGCGTCGGCAACGACGACCTGGGCACGATGAGCGCCTGGTACGTCTGGTCGGCGATGGGGATGTTCCCCGAGACGCCGGGCACCGCCGACCTGGCCCTGGGCAGCCCGCTGTTCACCCAGGTGGTGATCACCCTCGGCACCGGGAACAAGCTGACCGTCAACGCGCCGCAGGCCGCGACCGACGCGCCGTACGTCCAGAGCGCGACCTGGAACGGCGGCGCCTGGAACAACGCGTACCTGCCCGCCTCGGCGGTGACGTCCGGCGGGACGCTCGGCTTCACGCTCGGCACGACGGCGAACACCTCGTGGGCGACCGCCGCCTCGTCGGCTCCCCCGTCGTACCCGGGCAGCGGCGGCACGCCGACCCGCACCGGGCCGATCACCTCCGGTATCGCCGGGAAGTGCGTCGACGTGGCGAACAGCTCCGCCGCGAACGGCGCGCACGTCCAGCTCTACACCTGTAACAGCAGCAACGCGCAGCAGTGGACCGTGCAGGGGGACGGCACCCTGACGGCCTTCGGCAAGTGCATGGACGTCTCCAACAGCGGCACGGCGGACGGCACGAAGGTCCAGCTGTACGACTGCAACAACACCGGCGCGCAGCAGTGGACCTACGACTCCACGGCCAAGGCGCTGACCAACCCCGAGTCCGGCAAGTGCCTCGACGACCCGAACAGCACCACCACGGACGGCACCCAGTTGCAGATCTACGGCTGTAACAAGACCGCCGCCCAGCAGTGGACGCTGCCGGGCTGACGCGCCGCGCGGCGTGCGGGAGCCCCGTCCCCGCACGCCGCGCTCCGCGCGGCCGCGGTGCGGAGGTGAGGTGAGCCGGACCCTCGCCGGCGGCACCGCTTAGTGTGGACGAGTGGTCACGATTCGCCCGTCGGAACCACTCCGTCCGTCGATTCCGGACACGATGCGGGCGGCGGTCCTGTTCGGCCCGGGCGACCTGCGGGTCGTCGAACGGCCGGTGCCCGTGCCGCAGGCGGACGAGGTGCTCGTCCGGGTCGCGATGTGCGGCACCTGCGGGACCGACCTGAAGATCCTCGACGGGCACTTCCCGCAGACCCCGCCGTACGGTGTCCACATCCCGGGCCACGAGTGGACCGGCACCGTCGTGGCCGCCGGTTCGGCCGTGGACGAGTTCGCGCCCGGCGACCGGGTGTGCATCGAGGCGCACCACGGCTGCGGGCGGTGCGGCAACTGCCTGACCGGCCGGTACACCGCGTGCCTCAACTACGGCGACTCCGCGAAGGGGCACCGGGCCACCGGGATGACGGCGAACGGTGGTTTCGCGGAGTACGCGATCCACCACGTGAGCGCGCTCTACCGGTTGCCGGCCCGGGTCACGGACGAGGACGCCGTGCTCATCACCACGGCCGGCACCGGCCTGTACGGGCTGGACACCGCCGGCGCCTACATCGCCGGGCAGGACGTCGCGGTCTTCGGGCCCGGGCCGGTCGGCCTGATGACCGCGCAGGTGTGCAAGCGCATCGGCGCGGCCCGGGTGATCCTCGTCGGTACCCGGGAGTCCCGGCTGCGGCTCGGCCGCGAACTCGGGGCGGACCACACGCTGAACGCCGGCGAGGCCGACCCGGTCCGGGCGGTGCTCGACCTCACCGGCGGCCTGGGCGTCGATCTCGCGATCGAGGCATCGGGAGGTCTCGACGCGCCCGAGCAGTGCGGTCGGGTCGTCAAACGCGGCGGCAAGATCCTCTTTCTCGCGTTCTACTCTGGGCCCGTAAGGCTGGACCTCGGCGCGATGGTCCGCAAGGACGTCACCATGTACACGTCGCGCGGCGAGGGCGGCGACAACGTACGGCGTGCCGTCGCGCTGGCGGCCGCGGGGATGCTCCAGGCGGGGCGACTGGTCACCCACCGCTTCCCGCTGGAGGACATCGCCGAGGCGTTCCGCGTCCTGCGGAAACGCGAGGGCGATCCATTGAAGATCGTCATCATTCCGTGAGCACGGCGTCGGCCCGACCGGGGAATCAGCATCGGCGTGGGGGCGACCGATGTACCGACAGATCCTTGACCCGATCGGCGGCTCCCTGGCGCTGTCCGCCTCGGTCGCGGCGATCCCCCTGGTCCTCCTGCTCGTGCTGCTGGGCGTGTTCCGCGTACGGTCCGACGTCGCGGCGGCCTGCGGCCTGCTCGCCGCGTTCGTGATCGCCGTGTTCGGTTATCGGCTGCCGGTGACGCCCGCCCTGAGCGGCGCGGCCCAGGGCGCGGCGTTCGGCCTCTTCCCGATCGTATGGATCATGTTGAACGCGGTGTGGGTGAACCGGTTGATCGACGCGTCCGGGCTCCTGTCCGTCATCCGGCGCACCTTCGCCGGCCTGTCGCCGGACCCCCGGGTGCAGGCGCTCGTCCTCGCGTTCTGTTTCGGCGGCCTGCTGGAGGCACTGGCCGGTTTCGGCGCGCCGGTGGCGGTGATCACCGCGCTCCTCCTCGCGCTCGGCCACGCCCCGGTCCGCGCGGCCACCGTGGCGATGTTCGCCGACGCCGGCGGGACCGCCTTCGGGTCGATGGGGAACCCGATCGTGGCCCTCGCCAAGGCGGCGAACCTGCCGGCGGCGGAACTGGGCCGGATGGTCGGCCGCCAGTCCGCGATCGTGGCGGCGTTCCTTCCCCTGATCATCGTGCTCGTGCTGGACGGGCGGCGCGGACTCCGCGACCTGTGGCCGCTCGCCCTGGCCACCGGGCTCGGCTTCGCGGCCGGGCAGTTCGTGACGTCGAACTACCTCGCCTACCCGCTGTCGGACCTGGTCGGCGCGCTGGGGGCGACGGCGGCGGCCGTGGTCCTGCTACGACTGTGGTCGCCCGCCGCCACGCCGGCTCTCGCGGCGTCCGGCGCCGGACGTTCCGGGGCCCCGGTGGAACGGCCGGCGAGCCCCTCGCCGGTCACCACCAGGCTGCGCGCGTTCACGCCCTACCTGCTGCTGATCGTGCTTCTCGCACTCGTCTCGCTGAACGACCCGGTGTCACGTGCGACGGCCCGCCTCGGCGTGCGGTTCTCCTGGCCGGGCGTGCGAGTGGTCGACGTCCACGGCGGGCCGCTGAGCCTGGCGGTCTTCCGGTTCGACTGGCCGACCGCGACGGGGACGATCCTGCTGCTGACCGGACTGGTCTCGACGGTGATCCTGCGGGTGCCGGCGCGAACCGCGCTCCGTGAGTACGGCCTGGCGGCGGCGCGGATCCGGTGTGCCGCGACGACCGTGGTCCTGGTGATGGCCCTGGCCTACCTGATGAACTACTCGGGCCAGGCCGTGACCATCGGCACGTGGCTGGCCGGCACCGGCGGCGCGTTCGTCCTGCTGTCCCCCCTGCTCGGGTGGCTCGGGGTCGCGGCGACCGGGTCCGACACGTCCGCGAACGCGCTGTTCGGCGCGGTGCAGGTGGCGGCGGCCGGCCGGATCGGGATCAGCCCGATCCTGCTCGCGGCGACCAACAGCCAGGCGGGCGTCCTCGGCAAGCTGGTCAGCCCGCAGAACCTGGCCATGGCCGCGGCGGTCGCGGGGCTGGCGGGCCGGGAGGGCACGCTGTTCCGGCGCACCTTCCCGTGGAGCGTCGCCTGCCTCATCGGGTTCGCCGTCCTCGTCGTCCTGATGGCGACGGGGCCCCTCTCCTGGATGGTCGTACGCTGAGCGGGCGGGCTCAGGAGGCGGCGCGGTCCTCGTCGGCCGGCTCCCCGGGCCGGGTCGAGATCGCGGGCCAGAGGGTGTCGACCACGCGCGTCGGCAGCTCCTCGTCCTCTCCCCCGCGGATGAACGCCGCGTAGTAGCTGCCGATGCACATGTCGGCGACGGCGTCCAGGTCGAGGCCGGAACGGAGGTCCCCGCGCTCCTGGAGCGCCTGGAGCGTGTCGAGGAGGAGCCGCCGCCGGGGCAGCACGGCGTGGGCCCGGACCATCTCCAGGAGCTCGGGGTTGTGCTCGGCCTCGGCCATGACGTGGCCGACGAGCATGATCCCCGTCCGGTCGGGCGCCCGGAGGTCGAGCCGGCGGACGGCCTCGGTGACGGCCTCGCGCGCCGTGAGCCGCTCGAGGTCGACCGGCGGGGCCGCCTCCTGCAGCGCTCGGAAGCCATGGTCGAGCGCGTCGACGACCAGATCGTGCTTGCTCTCCCAGCGCCGGTACACCGTGGGCCGGGTGACGCCGGCGTCGGCGGCGACGTCGCCGATGGTCATCCGGGAGTAGCCGTCGACGGCGAGCCGGCGGCGCGCCGCCCGCAGGATCGCCTCCTCGATCAGCGGGTCGCGCGGGCGCCCCCGTTGCCTTCTAGGAGCATCCGCCACCATCACATGCCTCCTGACCTGCGGAAACGATCATTTCTTTACTTGACAGTACCGTAATAAAAAATACTCTGGAAGGAGAACGAAGACAACCCACGAACCGCCTGGCCGCCCGTCGCGGCCAAGGAGGGTGTGCCAAAGTGAGCGAACATATTCTGGATCTTCCACTCGACGCCCGGCCGGACCCCGACGAGTTCGTCCGCGCCGCGATGGAGTGGCATTTCAACCCCGAGACGGGCTCGGCGTACTGGCTGCGGAGGGCGGAGACGCTCGGCTTCGACCCGCGCAGTGACGTCAAGACCGTCGAGGACCTGGCCCTGTTCCCCAACATCATCAACGAGCTGCGCGAGGTCCGCGTCGAGGACCTCATCCCCCGGGGCTACGGCCCGGAGCCGGACGTCGTCGGCGTGTACGAGAGCGGCGGCACCACCGGCGCCCCGAAGCGCGTGGTCATCCTGCGGGACTGGTGGACGCGGATCATGGCGTGGATGAACGCCGGGATGGACGCCGCCGGGTTCCCGAGGAACGTCGACTGGCTCGTCGTCATGCCGAGCGGGCCGCACATGGCCGGCAAGATGTCCGAACAGCACGCCACCGACCGCGGTGGCATCAGGTTCACGGTGGACATGGATCCGCGCTGGGTGAAGAAGCTCGTCGCCGCGGGCAAGGCCGAGGAGGCCGAGGCGTACGCCGAGCACCTCGTGGAGCAGGCCGCCTTCGTGCTGCGCACCCAGGACGTCGGCGTCATCATCACCACGCCGCCGCTGCTGGAGCGGATCTCACGGCACGACGACCTCGTCGACCTGATCAACGAGAAGGTCAAGGGCATCGTCTGGGGCGGCGCGCACATGGACGCCGACACCCGCTACCTGTACCGCACCGAGGTCTTCCCGGGCATCAAGCTCCGCGGCACCTACGGGAGCACGATGATCCTCGGCGGCTCGAACGAGCGCCTCGACCTCGCCCATGACGACGCGTGCGTCTTCGACCCGCCCGCCCCGTGGGTCACCTTCCGCGTCGTCGACCCCGACACCGGCCGTACCGTCGACCACGGCGAGCGCGGCCAGGTCGTGATGAACCACGTGACCAAGAACATGCTGCTGCCCAACAACCTGGAACGAGACCTCGCCACCCGGGTCGAACCGCCGGCCGGCCAGGCCGGTGACTCGGTGGCCGACGTCTCCCCCGTCGCCCACTTCGACGACGAGGCCGTCATCGAGGGGGTGTACTGATGACCGAGCGAAGCGAGGGAATCGGTAGGCACAGCACCTTTGGTCATAAGGCCGACGGAGGAGGCCACATGACCGATCCCATCTTCATCGACGCGCTGGGACCGAACGGCCCCTACCGCGCGCGCAACCGGCTGACCGTCGCCGACGTGGCCGGGAACCCGCTGGTCGAGCTCAGCCTCGTCCCGAGGCTGTTCGTCACCCGCGCCATGTCCGCGCTGCACAAGGCCGAGACCCTTCCCACGAAGGAGCGCCTGGCCGCGCTCCGCGCGGCGGGCGAGCTGTTCGCCACCGGAGTGGTCGACGGCATGTCCGCGACCGACTACCAGTACACGGTGAGCCGGATCTCCGGCACCCCGCTGCCGATCGTCCAGCGCGCGGTACGGGCCATCGCCCGCAGCGCCGCCGACTCCTACGACAGCGCCCAGAAGGCCCGGCCCGTCGGCGCGGTGAACGACTGGCGCGACCCGAAGGCCCGGGAGGGCACGGCGGTGTGGATCCGCCGCGGGGACGTCTTCGCGGTGCACGCGGCCGGCAACCACCCCGGCGTGCACAGCCTGTGGCTGGAGGCCCTCGCGCTCGGCTTCCGGGTGGCCGTACGGCCCTCGCGCCGCGAGCCGCTCACGCCGTACCGCCTGATCTCCGCGCTCCGCGCGTCGGGGTTCGGCGACGACCAGATCGTGCTGCTGCCCACCGACTACGCCGAGGCGGACGAGATCCTGCGCCAGGCCGACCTCAGCATGGTGTACGGCGGACAGGAGGTGATCGACAAGTACGCCGCGGACACGACGGTCCTGCCGAACGGGCCCGGCCGGTCGAAGATCCTCATCACCGCCGACTCGGACTGGCGCGACCACATCGACATGATCGTCGATTCGATCAGCCACGAGGGCGGGACGGCCTGCGTGAACACCACCGCCGTCTTCGTCGAGGGCGACCCGGCCCCGGTGGCCGAGGCGATCGCCGCCCGGCTCTCGGCCATCCCGAGCCTGCCGCCGGAGGACGACAAGGCGGTGCTCACCGCCTACTCCATGCCGGCCGCCCGGAAGATCGAGGGCTACCTGCGGGCCAAGGCCGCCGGCACCAGGGCCCACCTCGGCGGCGACGGCGTGGTCGACGAGCTCCCCGACGGCAGCGCCGTGCTCCGGCCGGCCGTGCACGAGCTCGCCGACCCGTTCGCCGAGCAGGCCGGCGTCGAGCTCGCGTTCCCGTGCGTGTGGGTGGCCCCCTGGACCCGGGAGGCCGGGCCCGCGGTGTTCCACGACACGCTGGTGCTGACCGCGGTCACCAAGGACGAGAAGCTCCTCGACGTGCTGCTCGCCGACCCCACGATCAAGAACCTCTACATCGGCGACCACCCGACCTACTGGATGACGCCCGGCGTCCCCCACGACGCCTACCTCGGAGAGTTCCTGATGCGCACGAAGGCGGTAATCCGCGACTGATCACTCGCGGAGCCTTGTGCCGAGGATTTCCGTCGCCATGACGACGAAAATCCTCGGCACTGAGCCTCAATGGTCACTGGGTCCGCTTCAGCGGGCGCCGAGGCGGTCGCGTTGGGGGACGACCGTGTACTTCGGGTCGGACGAGGAGATCATCCCGGCCTCGAAGACGCCGAAGCGGGTCAGCGCGGAGCCGGCGAGGAGGGCCGCGCCCGCCGCGGCGGAGACCCGGCGGTCGCGCCGGCCGAGGGCGGCCGCGACGGCACCCGCGCCCGTCAGCGCCTCGGCCGCGCGCATGAGCACACGGGCCCGGCCCGTCTCGTACGCCTCGGCGACGACGCCCATCCGGCGCCGCATGTAGTGCGCCACCAGGAGTTCGGCGGCCCCGCCCGCCGCGCCCATCCGCCGGGCGGGGACCGACTCCTCCAGCGGTGCCACGAGCAGACCGAGACCGCCCGCCGCCGCGGCGGCGGAGGACACGAACAGGTAGGGCAGCTCTCGATGCGCCTCGTGCCAGCCGGGCACGGCGGTGTCCGCGATGAGGACGCCGGTGTAGGCGGCGACGGCCGGGCCGGCCACGGCGGCGGCCATCGCGGCCGCCGTGCCGGTCCGTGGCAGCCGGCCGGTCACCGCGGACACGGCGGCGGCTCCGGCGGCCGGGGCGTACGCGCTGAGCAGCCAGGAGCCGACGCTCATCGGCGAGGTCCACTTCAGCACCCGGAGCATGTTGACGAAGCGCCCGGGGCGGCCGAGGTCGTGCACGAGGGCGACCAGGCTGATCGAGATCGCGCCGGCGGCGCCGATCCGGGCGCCGCGGGCCAGGTGAGGCCGCCCCGTCACCTCGGCGCCGGCGGCCAGCACCGAGGAACCACCGGCCAGACCGCCGAGGAACAGGTACCCCGCGATGTCGAGCGCCTTCCAGACGGGCGCCTTGAGCACCGGTCTGCCGTAGTAGGACGTGAACTCCGGCTCGGGCACCACCGCCCGTTCGCGGCGGCGACGGCGGCGGGGGCCGGCGGTGCCGGTGAGCGCGTCGCGCGCGTGGTCCTCCTCGCTCAGCGCGCGCCGCGCGCGTACCTCCTCATCGATCGCCTCCTGGCCGGCGGTCTCTTCGTCGTCCCGCCCCTGCGCCTCCTCGGTCATCGCGACCTCCCCGCGCATGCCAGCAGGCCGGCGCCGAGCAGGCCCGCGGCGGCGACCGCGGCGTGGCGCCACATGGCCGGCAGGTCGCGGGTCGTGGCGACCGGGTCGGGAGGCAGGCCGTACACCTCGGGGTCGTCGAGGAGGAGGAAGAAGGCGCCCGCTCCCCCGATCCCGTTGTCGGTGTCCGCGAGGTAGAGGTGGGCGTCGTCGACGCCCGCGTCGTTCAGCGTGGCGACCCGTGCCGCCGCGCGTTCGCGCAGCTCGTCCAGGGGCCCGTACTGGATCGAGTCGGTCGGGCAGGCCTTGGCGCACGCGGGCTCCAGGCCGTCGCCGATCCGGTCGTAGCACAGCGTGCACTTCCAGGCCCGGCCGTCGTCCTTGCGCTGGTCGAGCACGCCGAACGGGCAGGCCGGGATGCAGTAGCCGCAGCCGTTGCAGACGTCGGACTGGACGACGACCGTGCCGAACTCGGTACGGAACAGCGCGCCGGTCGGGCACACGTCCAGGCAGGCGGCCACCGTGCAGTGCTTGCACACGTCACTGGACATCAGCCAGCGCAGGTCACCGCCCTCCCCCTGCGTCATCGGGGTCATCGGCGCCGTCTCGGGCGGGGTGCCCAGTGGGGGCACCGGGCCGGTGTGGTCCACTCCCGGCTCCTGCCGGGCCAGCGGCTTGCGCTGCTCGATGAAGGCGACGTGCCGCCAGGTGTCGGCGCCGAGCTTCTCGGTGTTGTCGTAGGACATCCCGGTGAAGTTGAGGCCGTCCTCCGGCAGGCCGTTCCACTCCTTGCAGGCCACCTCGCACGCCTTGCAGCCGATGCACACCGAGGTGTCGGTGAAGAAGCCCATGCGCTGCGCCATGTCAGATCTCCATGCCGGTCCGCTCGGTGATGCCCGCCCGCCGCTGGTACTCCCGGACCAGTTCCAGCGCCGCCGGTCCGCGCGGCCGCCGTCCGGGGCGGATGTCGCAGGCCATCGCCTTGACCTCCTGGATGTGGATGTTCGGGTCGAGGGAGAGGTGGGCCAGTTCGTTGGCCGAGTCGCCCCGGCTGTAGCCGTTCCTCCCCCAGTGGTACGGCAGGCCGATCTGGTGCAGCCGTTTCCCCTCCACGACCAGCGGGGTCATCCGCTCGGTGACCAGGACCCGGGCCTCGATGACGGCGCGCGCCGAGACGATCGTGGCCCAGCCGAGGTGGGTCAGGCCGCGCTCGGCCGCGAGCTCCGGAGAGATCTCGCAGAAGAACTCCGGCTGCAGCTCGGCGAGGTACGGCAGCCAGCGGGACATGCCGCCGACGGTGTGGTGCTCGGTGAGGCGGTAGGTCGTGGTGACGTAGGGGAAGACCTCCGATCCCGGCTTGCCGTCGCTGGGCTGGTACCGGTTGATCGGATGCTCGATGAGCTCCCGGGCCGGATTGCGCCCGTACTTGTAGAGCAGGTTGTCGGACGGCGACTCCTGGGGCTCGTAGTGCGCGGGCAGCGGGCCGTCGACGATGCCGGCCGGCGCGTACAGCCACGCCTTGCCGTCCGCCTGCATGATGAACGCGTCGGTGCCCGAGAGCGCGTCCGGGCCCGTGGCGTCCGGCGGCGGCCGGTGGTCCGGGGGCCGGGTCGGCGGGAAGTCGGGCGTGTCCGGTCCCGTCCAGCGCCGCGCCTCCGGGTCCCACCGCACGTACGCCTTGCGGTCGCTCCAGGGCCGGCCGTCGGGGTCGGCGGACGCGCGGTTGTACAGGATCCGCCGGTTCGCCGGCCAGGCCCAGCCCCATTCCGGTGCCACGTGGTCCTGCTCCCAGCCGGGTTTGCGGCGGGCGGCCTGGTTGATGCCGTCGGCGTAGACGCCGCAGTAGATCCAGCAGCCGCAGGACGTGGAACCGTCGTCGCGGAGCTCCTCGTAGGAGCTCAGGTGCCGCCCGTCCGGGCCGAAGCCGTTGATCTCGGCCAGCACGGCCTCCGCGGACGGCTCACCCTGGGTTCCCTCGGTCGGGTAGTCCCACGTCAGACGCTTGATCGGCAGGTCCATCGGGTCGTCGGAGTCCGCCAGTCTCTCCCTGATCAGCCGGCCGAGGTGGTACACGAACCACAGGTCGCTGCGGGCCTCACCGGCGGGCTCGACGGCCTGGTCCCGCCACTGCAGCAGGCGGTCGGTGTTGGTGAAGCTGCCCGACTTCTCGGTGTGCGCCGCGGCGGGCAGGAAGAAGACCTCCGTGCGGATGTCCTCGGTGCGCATCTCCCCCGTCTCGATCTCCGGGCCGTCCTTCCACCAGGTCGCGCTCTCGATGAGGGAGAAGTCGCGGACCACCAGCCAGTCGAGATTGGCCATGCCCATGCGCTGGTACCGCGAGTTGGACGAGCCGGCGGCCGGGTTCTCGCCCATCAGCAGGTACCCCTTGCAGACGCCCTCCATCTGCCGCAGGACGGTGTGGTACGTGCTGTGGTTGCCGGTCAGCCGGGGCAGGTAGTCGAAGCAGAAGTCGTTGTCGGGGGTCGCGTGCTCGCCCCACCATGCCTTCAGCAGGCTGACCATGTAGGCGGACATGTTGCCCCAGTAGCCCTTGCTCGCGGCCTCGTCCTCGAGGTAGGCCGCGAGCCCGGCGTTCTGCCCCAGATGCGGCATGGGGAGGTACGCGGGCAGCAGGTCGAACAGCGCGGGGATGTCGGTGGAGCCCTGGATGTTGGCGTGCCCGCGCAGCGCGAGGATGCCGCCGCCGGGCCGCCCGATGTTGCCCAGCAGCGACTGCAGGATCGAGGCGGCGCGGATGTTCTGCACCCCGGTCGTGTGCTGCGTCCAGCCGACCGCGTACGCGATGGCCGTCGTACGGTCGGGGCCGGAGTTGGCGGTGATGAGCTCGCAGACCCGGTCGAACGATTCCCGGGGGACGCCGCAGATCCGCTCGACGATCTCCGGCGTGTACCGCGCGAAGTGTCGTTTGAGGATCTGGAAGACGCACCGCGGGTGCTGCAGCGTCTCGTCGGTGTGGATCTCGCCGGAGACCTCCGGGCCGCCTGAGCCGTGCGCCTCGACGCGCGCGGTCTCGGTCAGCAGCAGGAGTTCCTCGTCGATCTCGCCGGCGGGCGCGGGCGTCTCGCTCCCCGCGTACTGCCAGCTGCGGGGGTCGTACTTCCGGTGCTCCTCGTCGAAGCCCGAGAACAGGCCGTCGAGGTCCTCGGTGTCCCGGAACTCCTCTCGGACGATCGTCGCCGCGTTGGTGTAGGCGAGGACGTACTCGCGGAAGTACTTCTCCTGCTCCAGGACGTAGCGGATCAGCCCGCCGAGGAACGCGATGTCCGTGCCGGCGCGGATCGGCACGTGCAGGTCGGCCAGCGCGCTGGTCCGGGTGAAGCGCGGGTCGACGTGGATCACGACCGCGCCCCGGGCCTTGGCCTCCATCACCCACTGGAACCCGACCGGGTGGCACTCGGCCATGTTCGAGCCCTGGATGAGGATGCAGTCGGCGTTCCGGAGGTCCCGCTGGAACGTCGTGGCGCCGCCACGGCCGAAGCTGGTCCCCAGACCGGGGACGGTCGCGGAGTGTCAGATGCGGGCCTGGTTCTCGATCTGCAGCGCGCCGAGCGCGGTCCACAGCTTCTTCAGGAGGTAGTTCTCCTCGTTGTCCAGCGTCGCTCCGCCCAGGCTCGCGATGCCCAGCGTGTGCCGGACGTTCCGGCCGTCGTGCTCCCACACCCAGCCGTCCCGGCGGGCGGCGATCATCCGGTCGGCGATCATGTCCATCGCCCGGTCGAGCGGGAGCCGCTCCCAGTCGGTCCCGTACGGCCTCCGGTACAGGACCTCGTGCATCCGCGAGGAGCCGGTGGTGAGCTGCAGGCTGGCCGACCCCTTGGGGCAGAGCCGACCGCGGGAGATCGGCGACTTCGGGTCGCCCTCGATCTGGATGACCCGCTCGTCCTTGACGTAGACCTTCTGGGCGCAGCCGACCGCGCAGTACGGGCAGACGGAGTTGACCACCTTGTCCGCGTCACGGATCCGAGGGCGCAGCCGGGCGGTGCGCCGGCTCTTCGCCGCGTCGCCCCGTGGATCGCCGCCGCTGAGCTGGCGGAGAACCGGCCATGACGCGATCAGCTCGCGCAAGGTCATGTCACCCGCCTGCCCGCGGCCGGTCCCGTTGATTCGTCCCTTTACCGGACGAGACCCCGCCCCAGAGCGGATCGTTACCGCACACAGGAGTCACCGCGCCGCGTCACAGTGCCACGAACGTCAGGCCGCGCTGCTTGAGGGCCGGGAGCACCGTCCGCAGCGCCTGGATCGTCTCCGAACGATCACCGCCGCCGTCGTGGCACAGGATGATGTCGCCGGCCTTGCTGCCGAGCATGCTCCTGGTGATCGACATCGTGCCGGGACGCGCCCAGTCGCGCGGATCGATCTGCCAGTCGATGCAGATCATGCCGTGCTCCGCCGCGGTGTCCATCACCTGGGCGGACCAGTTGCCGCCGGGGGCGCGGAAGTACCTCGGCGCCACCCCCGCGGCCTGCGCGATACGGTCGTGCGCGCCGCCGATCTCCTCCTTGATCTGGCCGGCGCCGAGCCCCGGCAGGTTCAGCGGGTGGGTGACGGTGTGATCGCAGACCTGGTGCCCGGCGGCCACGATCCGCTCGACCAGCTTCGGATACTCGGCGACCTCGCTCGCGATCAGGGAGAACGTCGCCGGTACCTGGTACTCGGCGAGCAGATCCAGCATCATCGGCGTCCAACGCGCGTGCGGGCCGTCGTCGATGGTCAGCGCGACGGCGTTCGGCGGAGCGGCCGGTGTCAGGTCGTGCAGACTGTGCACCGGCCTGCGCAGCGCCCGCGGTGATCCGTGCGCGTAGCCGGGATCGCGTCGCGGCGGACGCCCGGCCCCGGCCGGACGCCCGGCCCCGGAGGGACGCGCGTGCGGGGCGGGCTTCTTCCCGGGCCGGGTGTCCGGCCGTACCAGCCGTATCAGTTCGGGGACGCCGCCCGCCGCCAACCCGGCACCGGCGACGGTGGCTGCCAGCAGGGCTTGACGCCTGGTCGGTCTACGCATGCCTCCTCCATCTGCCGATTCCGTCGTGTATGTACCCGTCCCACCGTCAACAGGCGTCAAATCGGATCTAGCAGGCGACTCAAGCTTCGACGGACGCGACAGTACGATAGGGATACGGAACCAAGCGCGTTGTGACCCGGCGTCCTGGTCAGTGAGGAGAGGGCGATGGGCGAGTTGTCCATATGGCACTGGCTGATAGTGCTCGCGGTGGTCATCCTGTTGTTCGGATCCACCAAGCTGCCGCAGGCCGCGCGGTCGCTGGGGCGGTCGATGCGCATCTTCAAGTCCGAGACCAAGGGCTTGATGACCGATGACGAGGAACCGGAGTCCGCACGGGGGCTGCGCGAGGAGGCCGCGCGGCTGCGGGAGGAGGCGGCCCGCCTGGAGAGCCAGGCCGAGCGGCCGCAGGAGCTTCCGGCCCCGGACCACGACGCTCCGCGCGGCGGAGACCGGAAACCCTGACCCGCGCCCGCGTTCCTAATCGGCCAGCCACGGATACCGCGCGGTGTCGGCGTCCGCGTAGTCGGGGTCGAGGTAGATGAACAGCCGCTGGATCTCGAAGTCGCGAATCTCGAAGACGTCGCACCAGCGGCCGGCGTGGGTGACGCCGGCCCGCCACTCCGCGCCGGACGCCGTACGCCCGGAAGAGGTGCCCTCGACGACCAGCAGGTCGCCGTTGTAGGCGAAGTTGAGATAGGCGTAGTCGTGCTCGATCGCGGCGAGGATGCCGCCGACGTCGGCGAACAGGCCCTTGATCTCCTTCACGCCGGTCGCGACGCCCCACTTGGGGAAGTAGACCTGCGCGTCGTCGGCGAACAGGTCGAGGAAGTCGTCGCCGCGGTCGAGGCGCTTGAGGTATTCCAGCGCCACCGCCTTGCGCTGTTCGTCGGTCATCGTCTGAGTGCTCAGCGCCATCGTCTTCTCCTTACGCGTCCCGCCGTCCCGGCCGGAAGGGGTGGATTCGAGCCTTCCTGCGGTCGATCTGCGTCAGGGGCGATCCCGTTACCCGGCCGTGGCGGCGGCGGGTCGGCGGGAGAACCGCAGGGTGCCGTCGTCGATGGCGCGATACCGCAAGGTGATCAGGTCGTGCGCGTAGCTCATGCCGAGCCGCCACGGGGCCCGCGAGCCCGCTTTGGGGAACTCGTCGACGGAGCGCAGCACGTAACCGGCCTGGAAGTCCAGAAGGGGGCGTGGGGTGACCGTCGGATCGTCGTTGCGCGGCACGCACTGGTCATAGCCGTGGGCGTCGAGGTGCCGCAGCAGCCGGATGACGTACTCGCTGACGAGGTCGGCCTTGAGGGTCCAGGAGGCGTTCGTGTAGCCGATGGTGAAGACGAAGTTCGGCACGCCGCTGAGCATCATGCCCTTGTAGGTCATCGTCTCCGGCAGGCTGACCTCGCGGCCGTCGACGGCGAGCCGAACGCCGCCGAAGGCCAGCAGCCGCAGACCCGTGGCGGTGACGACGACGTCCGCGTCCAACTCGGCGCCCGACTCCAGGCGAAGCCCGGTCCGGGTGAACTCCGTGATCCGGTCCGTGACCACCGAGGCGTGTCCCCGGCGGATGGCCCGGAACAGGTCGCCGTCGGGAACGAAGCACATCCGCTGGTCCCAGGGCTGGTAGCGGGGCGTGAAGTGGGTGTCGACGTCGTAGCCCGGCGGCAGCCGCCGGAGCAGCCCCTTCCGGATCACCGACTTGACGAGCCGCGGACGGCGGCGGCTGAGCTGGTAGAGCAGCGTGATCACCACGACGTTCTTCCACCGCACGATCGGGTACGCGCGGCGGCTGCCGAGCAGGCGCCGCAGCCTGTTCGCGATGGGGTCCTCGGCCGGCAACGCCATGATGTAGGTGGGCGAGCGCTGCAGCATCGTCACGTGCGCGGCCCGCTCGGCCATGGCCGGCACCAGCGTGACCGCGGTCGCGCCGCTGCCGATCACCACGACCTTCTTGCCGGTGTAGTCGACGTCCTCCGGCCAGTGCTGAGGGTGCACCACCGTGCCGCCGAACCGCTCGACGCCCGGGAACTCCGGCGTGTGGCCGGCGTCGTAGCGGTAGTAACCGCTGCAGGAGTACAGGAAACCGCAGGTGAGCCGGACCGGCACGCCGTCGTGCACGGCCTCGACCGTCCAGCGGGCCTCCTCGCTCGACCACTCCGCGGACACGACCCGGTGCCCGAAGCGGATGTGCCGGTCGACCCCCGCCTCGGTGGCGGTGTCGCGGATGTAGCGCAGGATCGACGCCCCGTCCGCGATGGCCTTCGCCTGGTCCCAGGGCCGGAACCGGTAGCCGAGGGTGTGCATGTCCGAGTCCGACCGGACGCCGGGGTACCGGAACAGGTCCCAGGTCCCGCCGATCGCGTCCCGTGCCTCCAGGATCCGGTACGTCTTGCCGGGAAACGCCTTCTGGAGGTGGTGGGCGGCACCGATGCCGGACAGCCCGGCCCCGATGATCAGCACGTCGACGTGCTCGACCTCGGTCATTCCCGCTCCTCCCGTCCAGGGGTACGACCCGCACGGTACGCCGATATATCCGAGTCTGCGATGTCCAGCCGCCGGCGTGAGTCGTCGTGACAGGGACCGTTCCCTGCGGCCGTCGACCGCGACCGGCGCCGGAGCTTCAGCGCGCCGGGCCGGTGTCCTCCGGCCGTTCGGCGGGGCCGTCGGCGAGGTCGGCGCCATCCTGGTCGACGCCGTCACAGAGGTCGGCGCCGTCCTGGTCGACGGCGTCACCGAGGTCGGCGAGATCGGCGACGAGGAGGAGCCGGTCGGCGAGGCCGGTGTGCCGGAGGCGCTCGCGCAGCGAGGATTCCCCCAAGACGACGGTGAGCCGCGCGGACGGGTCCTGCTGGACGCGGTGCTGCAGACCGGACAGCGCGGCGATTCCCGCGGTGTCCCAGTAGGCGACCGCGCGCAGGTCGAGGATCAGCTCCGCGCGGGAGTCGGTCATCAGGTCGGTGGCGGTGCCGAGGAGTTCGGCGCCCGCCTTCCGGTCGAGATGTCCGGTCGCGGTGAGGATCAGCCGCGGCCGGCCCGCCGGTGTGCCGTCCCGCACCGCTCGGGTGGTCAGGCGGAACGGCGGGCGGGGTCCGGGCTCGGGCAGCGCGAACGTCAGGACGACGTGGGTACCGGTCCGGTCGGAGCGAAGGCTGACGGCGTCGGCGGCGCAGCGGATCAGCCACAGGCCGTGCCCGCGCCGGTAGGGCCAGCGGTCGGTGGGGTCACCGTCGGGAGGCGGTGCCGCGGCCGACGGCGCGCCGTCGTCGTCGACCTGGCAGCGGAGGCGCCTGGAAAGGTGCCAGAGGCGTGCTCGTCCGGTCCCGGCGCCGTGCCGGATGGCGTTGGTGGCCAGCTCGTGCACGCAGATCACGACGTCCTCCGCCCGGCCCTGCGGCATGCCCGCCGCGACCGCGTGCGCCTCGACCGCCGAACGCAGCGCGTACAGGGAGTCGCCGTCGAAGACCTGGTCCAGGATCGGCGGCTCCGGTGGCTCGGCCTGCTCCGGCGCCGCGCCGACCGTACTCGATGGTTCGCTCTTCTCCCCGCTCCCAAGGTCGGGGCGGCGGGGATCGTGCGGAGCGTCGTGCGTCATCGTCGGCTCACATCGACATTCGGCAGGTCGGCGGCGCCCAGGATCACGAACCGGGACTCGATCGCCGGGTGGCAGTGCAGGACCATGCGGCGGGACCGCGGGATGCTGCGGGCCGCCTCCAGGATCAGGCGGGTGATGGACACATCGATGAAGGTGAGATCCGCCATGTTGACGGTGATGTCGCCTTCGACCCGGATCGCCTCGGCCAACGCCAGCGAGAGCGGCTCCTGGGCCTGCACGTCGATCTGGCCGGCGATGCGGATCCCGGGTGGCGCGTACTGGCGGCAGATCCGCAGCAGTTCGTCGTCGTGGTAGGTGGCCGCCGCGACCGAATGCGTGTGGAACGGCGCGACCGAGGCGAGGGTGACGGGGTCGAACCGGTCCCGGTCGTACTGGCACAGCACCGACAGCGCGCCGGTGGTCTCGCTCCCGGCGCCGCGGCCGTCGGCCGTCCTCTTCGCCGGCTCGCCGACCATCGCGGCGATCTCCTGCTCGAAGGCGGGGAGCTGCTCGATGCCGGCGATCGGCCGCAACGCCCATCCCATGTCCAGGGCGATCCGCAGCGCCGGGTAGCCCTTCCGGCGGGTCAGCTCCACCTGTTCGCGCAGCCAGCCCACGGCCCGTCCGACGTCGAACGCGCGACCGGCCGTCAGACCCTCCTGGCAGCCGACCACCGTGATCGGCCCGGCCCCGTCGGCGGCCGGGTCGGCCGCCCGCCGCCCCGGCACGTCCGTGGAGTCGAGTCCGCGCCGGCCGAGCTCGGCCGCCGCCTCGTGCGGGGTGTCGCTGAGCCAGACCACGCGCGCGCCCCCGGTCAGTCCGTCGCGGACGAACGCGGCGGTCAGATCGGCGAGCTCTTCGGCCTCCCCGAAGGTCAGGCAGGCGTGATCATGGACGGTCAGATCCGTGATCTGAGCATCTGTGTCCGCGCCCACCGACCCACCTCTTCCGCCGTGCACCGGCCCACCACGATCCCTGCCGCGGTGAAACCATACGAACCTAGTCTCTCAGGGCCCCACCGTGTCCAGAACGTTGAGCCCCGCGCCGCCCTCGGCGGGCGCCCGGGTCCCGCTCTCGCCATACGGCGCGCTTCGGCCCGGCGGCTCTTGTACGGCGCCCGGCCGTGCCGGCGGAGGTCCTCCCGGGGGCGGGGCTACCTGAAGTGAGGATGTGGCGGCACACCGCTGCCGTCACCATGGTGTGTGTGATTGCGTCCCGGTCGGCGCGGCGGTGCGCCGACCGTGGCCCCGGCGCCGGAGGCCGCCGCCGAGCCGCTACCGACGCCTCTCGTATCACACCGTATCCCTCGTCCGGCTGACCGGACCCGAGGGGAGGTGAACCGAATGTCGGATGATGACCGGCACGAACTCCGGATCGGAGTGCTCGGATCGTACGGAGGCCTGAACCTCGGCGACGAGGCCATCCTCGCCTGCGTTCTGGACAGCCTTCGGCAGATACGACCGGCTGCGGAAAGGGTCGTCTTCAGCCGTCACCCAGAACACACCCAGAACCGTTTCGGCATCCCGGCGGTGGCCTACGCCGGGGTCTCCCAGGGGCAGCTCCTCGAGGCGGAGACCGGGCTGGACCTGCTCGTCCTCGGCGGCGGCGGAATCCTGCACAACGGCCTCGCGGCCTCGGTCATGCGGCCCGTACGCCTGGCGCACCAGTTGGGCATCCCCACGTTCGGCTACGCGATCGGGGCCGGACCGCTGACCGGCCACGAGGAGATCGACGTCGTACGGGAGGTCATCGACCGGATGACCGACCTCACGGTCAGGGATCAGGAGTCGATCCTCGTCCTGGAGGGGATGGGGATCACCCGGCAGATCTCGGCGACCGCCGACGCGGCGGTGCTGCTGGAGCCGGAGGAGTTCACGGAGGAGATGCTGATCCGCGAGGGGATCGACGCCCAGACGCGCCTCGTCGGGATCTCGGTGCGCGAACCCGGCGGCGCGGCCGACAACCTGGACGAGAGGACCTACCACGGTCTGATCGCTGAGATCGCGGACTTCATGACCTGCAGATACAACGCCCAAGCGGTGTTCGTTCCGATGGAGCGGGGCGACATCGCCCACGCGCACGCGGTGCTGTCGGCGATGAGCGCGCCGGAGAACGCGCGGATCCTCAACCGCCCCTACAGCCCCGGCCAGATCGCCGGGCTGATGCGGCACCTGGAATTCGCGGTCGGCATGCGGCTGCACTTCCTGATATTCGCCGCCTGCGCCGGGGTGCCGGTGCTGCCCCTGCCGTACGCCGGCAAGGTCTTCGACTTCGCGCAGACGGTCGGCGCGCCGGCGCTGACCGCCATCGCGAAAAGCCAGGCCGGACCGTTGCTGGCCCAGCTCGACCGGCTGTGGGACGAACGGCACGCGTGCACCGACCGACTGCGGCAGCGCTTCCAGTACCTGCGCGAGCGCGCGCGGGAGAACCAGGAGCGTTGCCGCACCCTCATCGACCGTCTGGATCCGGTTTCCTGATGTCCACAGACCCTTTCTTCCACAACGCGCTCGAGCACGGGCTGGTCGGTGACGGGAAGGCCAACGACCAGCCCGCCCTGCAGGACCTGGTCGACAAGCTCGGGGACGCCTACCTGGACGACGGCCAGCCGCGCACCATCTTCTGCCCGGCGGGCCGCTATTCGATCCGCGACCGGGGCACCGTCTGGCGGAGCGGCATCTCCCTGATCGGGGCCGGCCCGGCGGCCACACGGTTCTCCCTGGCGAACCCCGGCGACCCGACCACCGCCACCCCACTGGCCTACTTCACCACGCTGCAACACGGCGCCGGTCGCCACAACCACGTCGCCGACTGCACCTTCGCGCACTTCGAAATCGACGGCTCCGGCGTGATCCTCTCCGAGTACGACGTGCTGGCCAAGGGACTCGGCCTGCAGTACGTCCTCCGGGGAAGATTCCGCGACCTGTACATCCACGACACTCCGGCCACCGGGTTCGGCTGCGACTTCCTGCAGGACACCTTCGTCGAGAACCTGCTGGTCGTCCACTGCGGGCGGCTTGAGCGCAGCGGCGAGTGGCTGGGCGGCGCCGGCATCGGCATCGGTACCGGCGGCTGGGGCTCCATCGAACGCTGCACGGTCTCCTCATGCACCACCGTGCGCAACGGCACGAACGGCATCTTCTTCGAACTGCAGAACCGGGAATGGCCGCCACCCCGCGGCATACGTGTCATCGGCTGTCACTCGGAGGGAAATCGCTTCGGCCTCTCCGACTGGGGCACGGACGGACTGGTCGTCTCCGGATGCACCCTGATCGGCAACCATCAGGCCGGCTACGACGTCTCGGCCCTGGGCACGTCCGCCGTCGCCGGGCGCGGCGGGATCATCACCGGCTGCGTCATCGAGGACAACGTCTGGGACGGTGTCGCGATCGGCAACACCCCGGGCCCCTACACCTTGGCGGGCAACCGCATCAGCGGCAACGGCCGTTACGGGTACTGGCAGCACAACCTGGCCGCGGGCCCTCAGGAGGCGGCCGCCAACATGATCATCGATGCCAACGAGTTCTGGGACAACGGCCTCGACGGCATCTTCGTCGAGTCGGCGCTCGCCGATCCCGACATCGCCGGCAACCGGATCCGCAGCAACGGCCGGCAGTGCGAACCAGCGGCCGAAGGCGAGGGCGCCACGGTGTTCTACACGGCACGCTCGTTGATGGACACCTCGGCCGGCTGGCGCGCGGATGGGCACGTCGGCAAGTGGGTCACGGCCGGCGGGCAACAGGCCATCGTGATCGGCAACACCGCCACCGAACTCATCCTCGCGCCCTCCCGTCCCGGTGCCTCCACCGCGTGGTCCGAGGGCACGCCGAATCCCGGCGCACCGTACAGGCTGCCCGACGCACCCGAGGTCAGAGCCGGCATCACGCTGGCCGCGAGCGTGCACAGTCCCTCGATCCGCGACAACCGTGTCTGGGACGGCGAACCTCGCAAGACCCAGACCCACGGGCTGGTCATCACCGATCGCGGAACCTGCGGGGTCGCGTGGGTCCACGACAACGACTTCGGGGGGAACGGCGTCGCCGCCGTACGCTTCGACACCGAGCCCTCCGGTGGTTGCTGGCACCACAACCACGGCCTGGACGGATGTGGGCAGTTTTAGACTTAGGGCAGCATGGCGGCGAGGTCCTTCGGCAGCTCCGCCTTGATGTCCTCCCACTCGCCCTCGGTGATGTAGACCCTGAGCGCCTCCACGACCGCGCGTACCAGGTCCTCCGTGCCGCCCTGGATCTCGTACGGCGGCATCTCCGCCCGTACCTGGTCGAGGAACTCGTCCTTGTGCATCTTCTTCGGCACCTGGCTCGGGCGCCATCCGTCGTAGTACAGCCCGCGGACGAGCATCGGCAGCTGGGCTGCGAAGTCGACGGCCTCGTCGACCGTCAGTCGATCGCGCAGCGCGTGCAGTACCGCGCGCAAGGCGTTGTAGGACTGGTTACGCCGCTCCTTCGGCCAGTCGTAGGACTCTTCGATCAGGTGCAGGATGCGATTCGTCTTGTCGACGGTGGTGTCGATGGAGTGGTATCCGGTCTGGGGCATCGCAGCGCCTCCGTTCCTTCGGCGTCGCACCGCCCTCCATCGCGCCGCCCTTGCCCTGGGTCACCTGCGGCAATCGTGGGCAACCGCCTCTTTTGCCGGATTTTGCCTCCCCGTCGGGCGGTCGTCCCACGGAGCGAATCACCGGTCCGCCCTGACGAGTGCGGGCAGGTGAGGTACGGCCGCCCGCCGCTCTTCGGCGGTGGTCTGGACACGCTGACGGGGCTCGCCGCTCTCCAGGCGCGCGGGCGGGCTGTCACGGCGTCCGCTGGGAATGACGGCGACGCCCGCGGCTCCGCACCGGGGGCAGGTGACCTCTCCGCCGGTGGGCGGCTCGACCGGAACGCCGTCGAGCCGGTAGAACGCGAACGTGGTGCCGACGTCGTCCTGCACGTACTGCACGTCGTAGTCGGTGATCCAGCGGTGACCGCAGCGTCCGCAGACGAACCTGAAGCGCTCCACGGCGACATCGACCAGCATCGTCGTCGCGTCACCCCCGGGTCTCGAACGTCCCCTCGCACCATTCTCGCCCCCCGGCCGCCCGCGGACGAAGCCGGGCGGACGGGCTTGCCTTCGACCTACCCGGATGTGGGATGCCGGGCGGGGCCCCCGCGGTCCAGGCTCGACAGTGGGAGGTGGTATCCATGCCCCCGACCGGCATACCCCAGTTCCAGCGTCTCTTCCGAGCGGCGGCGAGCCTGGACGTCGACAAGGATGATCTCAAACGTTACGACGACTTCGTCGACGGCAAGACCCACGACCTGCTCCTGATCGGCCAGGCGCACGCCAGGGCGAACGCCCGTGACGTCATCCAGCCACACGACCTGCCCGTGACGAAGGGGCTGCAGGAGTGCGTCCACGAGTTCCGCAGGCTCGACGAGGGGATCGACGTCGAGTCCCTGCTCGAGCGGCTCGCGAAGCGCCCTCCGCTCGACCTGGCCGTCGCGGAGGAGACCGAGGGAAGGCTCCCCGAGCTCGCGGGCGGGCTGACGGTGGCGCTCGCCCGCGCTTTCAAACTCATCGACACGAGGTTGAAGAACCCGCGCACCGAGCACTGGGAGCGAGTCACCCGCGTGTTCGATCTCCTGCTCTAGACCGCGCCGGCCGCGACCGCTCCGGCCGGAGGCGTGATGTCTACCAGGTCGGAGGATGTGGCGGTCCTGTTCGAAGAGCGAGTTTCGATAGTGAAGGCGCTATCAGCCAGGAGGCCAGGAGGTCTGAGCCATGGCACCGCCGATGACACGCCGGCATCAGCCCGGCACCGCCCTCTCGGGCAGGTCAGAGGAGTTCGCCGACGTCTACGACCAGATGGGCGGGCTGCTGAACGCCGCATTCGGCGGTCTCGGGGAGGAGGTCCCCTGGGTGCCGCTCGCGGACGTGTACGAAACCAAGGACACGTACGTCATCGAGGCCGAGCTGCCCGGTGTGCGCAAGGACGCGGTCGACATCGAGCTGGAGGACCGCGAGCTCGTCATCACGGGCGACACCGTCGAGCGGGAGGGGCGCGGCCTGTTCCGCCGGAGAGAACGGCGTACCGGCCGGTTCGAGCTTCACACGCACCTGCCCGGCGAGATCGATCCCGACGGCGTGCAAGCGAGCCTCTCTGCGGGCGTGCTGACCGTGCGCGTTCCCAGGTCGACGACGGAGAGACAACGGCGAATAGAGATCTCGGACTGAGCGATGCGGCCGGTCCCGGCGTTCGGAAGGCCGGGAACCCGCCGGACCGGTCGAGGAGGAAGGAATGGCTAAGGCAGTCGGAATCGATCTCGGTACCACGAACTCGGTCATCGCCACGACCGAGGACGGTCACCCCACGGTGATCCCGAACGCCGAGGGGTCCCGTACGACGCCGTCGGTGGTCGCCTTCACCGAGCAGGGTGAGCGCCTGGTCGGGCAGCTCGCGCGCCGACAGGCGATCCTGAACCCCAAGGGCACGATCTACTCTGCGAAACGCTTCATCGGCCGCCGGTACGACGAGGTGGCCAGCGAGATCAACGCGGTCTCGTTCGATGTGGTGGCCGGCCCGGACGGGGCGGTCCGTTTCGACGTCCGAGGCAAGATGTACGCGCCGGAGGAGATCTCCGCGCTGGTGCTGCGCAAGCTCGCCGACGACGCCGGCAAGTTCCTCGGGGAGCGGGTGACCGAGGCCGTCATCACGGTCCCCGCGTACTTCAACGACGCGCAGCGTCAGGCGACCCGTGACGCCGGCAAGATCGCGGGCCTGGAGGTCCTGCGGATCATCAACGAGCCGACCGCCGCCGCGCTGGCCTACGGGCTGGACAAGGGCGCGAACGAGACGGTGCTGATCTTCGACCTGGGCGGCGGGACGTTCGACGTGAGCCTTCTCAGCATCGGCGAAGGCGTCGTGGAGGTCCTCGCGACCGCCGGTGACGGGCACCTCGGCGGTGACGACTTCGACCGCCGGATCGTCGATCACATCGCCGACGAGTTCCAGCGGGACACCGGCATCGACCTGCGCCGCGACCCCCAGGCGCTGCAGCGCCTGTTCGAGGCGGCGGAGAAGGCGAAGGTGGAGCTGTCCTCGGTGACCCAGACGACGATCAACCTGCCGTTCATCACCGCGGACGCGACCGGCCCCAAGCACCTGAACACCACGCTGATGCGCTCGACGTTCGAGCAGATCACCGGCGACCTCATCGAGCGCACCAAGGGCCCGGTGCAGACGGCGATGGCCGACGCGAAGACCACCGCGAACGACATCGACGAGGTCATCCTCGTCGGCGGGTCCACCCGCATCCCGGCCGTGCAGGAGCTCGTCCGCAGGATGACCGGGGGCAAGGACCCCAACATGACGGTCAACCCCGACGAGGTCGTCGCCCTCGGCGCGGCCGCTCAGGCCGGCGTGATCAAGGGGGAGGTGGAGGACGTCGTCCTGCTGGACGTCACTCCCCTGTCGCTCGGGCTGGAGACGCTCGGCGGCGTCATGACCAAGATCATCGAGCGGAACACCACGATCCCGGCCCGCCGTACGGAGACCTTCAGCACCGCCGAGGACAACCAGACCGCGGTGGACGTCGTCGTCCTGCAGGGCGAACGGGAACGCGCCGCCGACAACCGGGTCCTCGCACGGTTCCGGCTGGAGAACATCCGGCCCGCCCCGCGCGGCGTACCGCAGATCGAGGTGACCTTCGACATCGACGCCAACGGGATCCTCAACGTCTCCGCGCGGGACAAGGACACCGGCGTCGAGCAGACGGTCACCATCAGCGAGACCACCAACCTCGACCAGTCCGAGATCGAGCGGATGATCCACGACGCCGAGCAGCACCGCTCCGAGGACGAGCAACTGCGCGAGGCGATCGACGCCCGCAACGCGCTCGACTCGGCCGCCTACCAGGTGGAGAAGCGGGTCCAGGAGCTCGGGGACGCCGTGCCGGCGCACGAGAAGGCGCGGGCCGAGATGCTCGTGATGGACGCCCGCCAGGCGATCAAGGAAGAGGTGCCGATCGAGCGCCTCCGGTCCCTGACCGCCGAGCTCCAGCAGGTCTACTACGGGCTCGGCACCGCGACGGCCGGCGCCGGGCCGGGCGCCACAGGGCCGGGAGGTCCCGGCGGACCCGGTGCTCCGGGGGCTCCAGGCGGTCCGGGCGGTCCCGGCGCCGGTGGCGGAGCCGCCGGAGGCGACGAGGACGTGATCGACGCGGAGTTCACGACCGATGAGTGACACGCGGCCGGAAGAACCGGCGGAAGAGGACGGCGGCCTGGCGACGAGGCTCGCCGAGCTGGAGGACCGGTGGAAGCGCGCGCTCGCGGACCTGGAGAACCACCGCAAGCGCGCCGCCCGCGACGCCGAGCGGCTGCGGTCGGACGAGCGGGCCAGGACCGCCGCCGAGTGGCTGCCCGTCGTGGACAACCTCGAACGGGCCATCGAGCACGCCGGCGCGGAGCCCGACGTCCTCCTCGACGGGGTACGCGCCGTCCGCGACCAGGCGCTCGCGCTGCTCGCACGGCTCGGCTACCCACGCCAGGACGACGCGGGGCGGCTGTTCGACCCCACCCGGCACGAGGCGGTCGCCACCGTTCCCGACGCCGACGTCCCGGAAGGGACGATCGTGCAGGTGACCAGTCCCGGTTACGGCCACGGCGAGAACCAGTTGCGTCCGGCGCAGGTGGTGGTCTCGAAGGGGCGGCAGGCCGATGCCTCCGGCCCGTGACTTCTACGAGATCCTCGGTGTGCCCAGGACGGCCGGTCAGGACGAGATACAGCGCGCCTACCGCAAGCTCGCCCGTGAATACCACCCCGACGTCAACAAGGCCCCCGACGCGGAGGACCGATTCAAGGAGGCCTCGGAGGCGTACGCCGTGCTGTCCGACCCCGAACAGCGCAAGCGCTACGACGCCTTCGGCGAGGACTTCCGGCGGGTGCCGCCGGACGTCGACCCGGAGACCTGGGCGCGGGCCCGTGCCGGCGCAGGCGCCGGCGGACGGGCCCGCGCGGGAGCCGGGGCCGGAGCCGGGGGGTTCGGCGGCTTCGGCGGGTTCGGTACGGGGGGCGAGGAGGTCGACCTCGAGGACCTGCTCGGCGGCATCTTCGCAGGACGCGCCGGCCGCGCCGGGCGGGGACGCCGTCCAGGCGGTTTCGGCTGGGGGCCGATGCCCGGCGCCGACCAGGAGGCCGAGCTGGAGATCGGCCTCGACGAGGCGTACCACGGCGGGCATCGCACGATCCGCCTCAACGGCCGGACCATCGACGTCGACATCCCCGCCGGGGTCACCGACGGCCAGCGGATCCGGCTCACCGGGCAGGGCGGCCGCGGCGGCGAAGGCGGGCAGCCGGGCGACTTGTACCTGATCGTGCGCATCGCGCCGGACCCGAGGTACCGCGTCGACGGCCGTGACGTCACCGTACGGCTGCCGCTCGCCCCCTGGGAGGCGGCGCTCGGCACCACCGCCCCGGTCGGGACGCCGGGCGGCGACGCGAAGGTGAAGGTGCCGCCCGGCTCGTCGTGCGGCAGGAGGCTGCGGCTGCGCGGCCGCGGCCTGCCCAACCCACGCGGTAGTCCGGGGGACCTGTACGCCGAGGTCCAGATCAAGGTGCCGCCCGAGCCCAGTCCCGAGGAGAGACGGCTCTTCGAGGAGCTGGCCGCCAAGTCGTCGTTCGATCCGAGGAGACGATCGTGAGGTACGCGCTCATGCGGCCGGTACGGCTCGATCTGGAGACCTTCGCCCGCGACGCCCACGTCCATCCCGATCTGGTCCGCCGGTTCGTCGCGCTGGGCATCGTCGACGCCGACCGTGACGTCTCCGGCGGACTGTGGTTCTCCCCCGAGCAGCTCGCCGTCATCGCACGCGTGCAGCGGCTCCGCACCGGGTTCTCGCTCAACTACGCGGCGGTCGGCCTGATCTGCGACCTGCTCGACCGCATCGCCGCCCTGGAGGCGGCCCAGAGACATCGCGCTCAGCAACGCACCGGAGGTCGACCATGGACCTGAACCGACTGACCGAGAAGTCCCAGGAGGCCCTGCACGACGCGCAGACCAAGGCCCTGCGCTTCGGGCACACCGAGGTGGACGCCGAGCATCTCCTGCTCGCCCTGCTCGACCAACCGGACGGGCTGGCGCCCCGGTTGCTCGCCGGGGCCGGCGTGAACATCGACCTCCTGCGCTCCGAGACCGCAGCGAAGCTCAACAAGCGTCCCCGGGTCACCGGCCCGGGCGCCGCGCCCGGCCAGGTCTACGTCACCCAGCGGCTGTCCCGCCTGCTCGACACGGCCGACCGGGAGTCCAGGCGGCTGAAGGACGAGTACGTCTCGGTCGAGCACCTTCTCCTGGCCCTCATCGAGGACGGCGTCATCAAAGGGGTGAGCCGCGACCAGTTCCTCCAGGAGCTCACCAAGATCCGCGGCAGCCAGCGGGTGACCTCGGCCACGCCCGAGGCCGCGTACGAAGCGCTGACCAAGTACGGCCGGGACCTGGTCGCCGAGGCGAAGTCCGGCAGGCTGGACCCGGTCATCGGCCGGGACAGCGAGATCCGCCGAACCGTGCAGATCCTGTCCCGCAAGACCAAGAACAACCCGGTGCTCGTCGGCGACCCTGGTGTCGGCAAGACCGCGATCGTCGAAGGGCTCGCCCAGCGCATCGACCAGGGCGACGTGCCCGAGGGCCTGCGGGACAAGACCGTGTTCCAGCTCGACATGGGGTCGCTGCTGGCGGGCGCGAAGTACCGGGGAGAGTTCGAGGAGCGTCTCAACGCCGTGCTGACCGAGGTCAAGTCCGCCGAAGGGCGGATCCTGCTGTTCGTCGACGAACTGCACACGGTCGTGGGGGCGGGCGCGGCCGAGGGCGCGATGGACGCGGGCAACATGCTCAAGCCGATGCTGGCCCGCGGCGAGCTGCACATGATCGGCGCGACGACGGTCCAGGAGTACCGCAAGCACATCGAGAAGGACGCCGCCCTCGAACGCCGCTTCCAGCCCGTCCTGGTCGACGAGCCGTCCGTCGAGGACGCCATCTCCATCCTCCGGGGCCTGCGCGAGCGCCTGGAGGTCTTCCACGGCGTGAAGATCCAGGACTCCGCGATCGTCGCGGCGGTGACGCTCAGCCACCGGTACATCTCCGACCGGTTCCTGCCGGACAAGGCCATCGACCTGGTGGATGAGGCGGCGGCGAAACTGCGCACCGAGATCGACTCGATGCCGGCCGAGCTCGACGAGCTCACCCGGCGGGTGATGCGCCTGGAGATCGAGGAGGCCGCGCTGGCCAAGGAGGAGGATCCGGCCAGCCGGTCGCGCCTGGAGGACCTGCGCAAGGAGCTGGCCGACCTGAAGGCCGAGGCCGACGCGATGCGCGCCCAGTGGGAGGCCGAGCGGCAGACCCTGCGCAAGGCCCAGGAGCTGCGGTCGGAGATCGAACGGGTCCGCCGGGAGGCGGAGCAGGCCGAACGCAACTACGACCTGAACCGGGCCGCCGAGCTGCGCCACGGCCTGCTGCCGGAACTGCAACGCAGGCTGGACGCCGAGGAGGAGCGGCTGACCGCCAAGCAGGGCGGGCACCGGCTGCTGCTCGAGGTCGTGACCGAGGATGAGATCGCCGACATCGTGTCCCACTGGACCGGCATCCCGGTCAGCCGCCTCAAGGAGGGCGAACGCGAGAAGCTGCTCCGGCTCGACGAGGTCCTGCACGAGCGCGTCGTCGGCCAGGACGAGGCCGTGCAGGCCGTCACCGACGCGATCATCCGGGCCCGCGCCGGGATCAAGGACCCGCGCCGCCCGATCGGCTCGTTCATCTTCCTCGGCCCGACCGGGGTCGGCAAGACGGAGCTGGCCAAGGCGCTGGCCGAGGCGCTCTTCGACACCGAGGAGAACATGGTCCGGCTGGACATGAGCGAGTACCAGGAGCGGCACACCGTCAGCCGGCTGGTCGGCGCCCCGCCCGGCTACGTCGGCTTCGAGGAGGGCGGCCAGCTCACCGAGGCCGTCCGGCGCAAGCCCTACTCCGTCGTGCTGCTCGACGAGATCGAGAAGGCCCACACCGACGTGTTCAACACGCTGCTGCAGGTCCTCGACGACGGCCGGCTCACCGACGCCCAGGGCCGTACCGTCGACTTCCGCAACACCGTGCTGATCATGACCTCGAACATCGGCTCGGCGTTCCTGCTCGACGGCGTCACCGGGGAGGGTGAGATCAAGCCCGACGCCCGTGAGGCCGTGATGGGCGCCCTGCGGTCGCACTTCCGGCCGGAGTTCCTCAACCGCGTGGACGACGTCGTGCTGTTCAAGCCGCTGACGCAGCGCGAGATCGAGCAGATCGTCGACCTGATGTTCAACGACCTGCGGTCCCGCCTCGCGGACCGCCGGATGACCCTGGAGGTCACGCCGGAGTCGTGCGCCTTCATCGCCCGGCAGGGCTTCGACCCGGTGTACGGCGCCCGGCCGCTGCGGCGGTTCATCGCCCGCGAGGTCGAGACACGGATCGGCCGCGCGCTGCTGTCCGGGGAGATCCTGGACGGCGCGGTCATCCGCGTGGGCCTGGAGAACGAGGAACTGGTGATCTCCTACGAGAACCGCGAGGGGGACAGATGATCGTCCAGTGCCCGCACTGCGGAACGAAGAACCGCGTGCCGGCCGTGGCCGACGGGGCCCCGAACTGCGGGAACTGTCACCAGCCGCTCCCGTGGGTCGCCGACGCCGGCGACGACGACTTCGCCGAGGTCGCCGAACGCGCCTCGCCGCCCGTCGTGGTCGACCTGTGGGCGACCTGGTGCGGCCCCTGCCGCATGGTCAGCCCGGCGCTCGAACAGCTCGCCCGCGAGATGGCCGGCCGGATCAAGCTCGTGAAGGTCGACATCGACCGGGCGCCCAAGCTCCAGGAGCGCTTCGCCGTCCAGGCCGTGCCGACCCTGCTCGTCCTCCGCGACGGAAAGGTCGTCGCCCGCCAGGCCGGCGCCGCACCGGCCCCGGTCCTGCGCGCGTGGGTGGAGAAGGCCCTTGCAGGAGACGCCTGACCTCAACGGCGCGTACCCGCGCCTGGACCCCGAGCAGATCGAACGCCTGTCCGGGTACGGGGAGCGCATGCCGACTCGGCGGGGCCAGTTCCTGTTCCGCCAGGGCGAGCGCGACTACGACTTCTTCGTGGTCCTGGAGGGCAAGGTCGCGATCCTCGACGGTGACGCGGTGATCCGGGTCCACGGACCCGGCCGGTTCCTCGGCGATATCAGCCTGCTGTCCGGACAGTCGATACTGGTCGGCGCGGTCGTCGACGAACCCGGCCGGGTCCTGCGGGTCCCGGTGGAACGCCTGCGCGCGCTGGTGGCCCGGGACCCGATTCTCGGCGACCTGGTCCTGCGTGCCTACTTCATCCGGCGGTCGCTGCTGATCGAGCAGGGCGCCGGTCTGCGGATCATCGGCTCGCGGTTCTCGCCGGACATCCGGCGGCTACGCGACTTCGCCGCGCGCAACCGGCTGCCCCACCGGTGGATCGACCTGGAAGAGGACGAAGAGGCCGAAAAGGCCCTGCGGCGTCTGCACGTCACGCCTGCCGACACGCCGGTGGTGATCCTGAACGGCCAACGGTTCCTGCGCAACCCGAGCAACGCCGAGTTGGCCCGGCTGGTCGGGCTGGCCGCGCCGGTCGAGGAGGACATCGCCGACCTGGTGATCGTCGGAGCCGGTCCCGCCGGACTGGCCGCCGCCGTGTACGGCGCGTCGGAAGGCCTGCACACGACCGTCCTCGACGCGATCGCCACCGGCGGCCAGGCGGGCACCTCATCCCGTATCGAGAACTACCTCGGCTTTCCCTCTGGCGTCTCCGGCGCCGAACTCGCCGAGCGGGCGGTCATCCAGGTCGAGAAGTTCGGCGCGCGGCTCGGCGTCCCGGTGGAGGCGACCGGCCTGGAGATCCTGGACGGACAGTACGCCGTCTCGGCCGGAAACGGCGGACGGATCAGGGCCCGCACAGTGATCATCGCAACCGGCGCTCGCTACCGCCGGCTCGACGTTCCGAACCTGGAGCGGTTCGAAGGGTACGGCGTCTACTACGCCGCCACCGAGGTCGAGGCACTGATGTGTGAGCGGCTGCCCGTCGCGATCGTCGGGGGCGGCAACTCGGCCGGCCAGGCGGCGCTGTACCTCGCCAAGCGCGCGAGCCGGGTACGACTGTTCGTCCGCGGCGGCGATCTCGGCAGGAGCATGTCGCGCTACCTCGTCGACCAGCTCGAACGCTCGCCGAACATCGAGATCCACCTGCACACCGAGGTGCGGGAACTGGTCGGCGACGACACGCTTCGGGTGGTCGTCGCCGAGAACAACGAGAGCGGCGAGCGGCGTGCCTTCGACGCCCGCGTCCTCTTCGTCTTCATCGGCGCCGACCCGTGCGTCGCCTGGCTCGGCGGTCAGGTGGACCTCGACGAGAAGGGCTTCATCCGCACCGGCGGCGCGTTGCCGTTGGAGACGAATCTGCCGGGCGTGTTCGCGGTGGGCGACGTGAGGAGCGGGTCGATCAAGCGCGTCGCCTCCGCGGTGGGCGAGGGCGCCATGGCGGTCCGGCTGGTCCACGAGCGGCTGAGCGGCTGAGCGGCCGGCGGATGTCAGGTGTCCGCCTCCATGGTCAGCCTGGTCAGCTCGACCCGGGAGGTCACGTCGAGCTTGCGGAAGATGTGCCGCAGGTGGAAGGCGACCGTGTGGGCGCTCATGAACAGCTGGTCCGCGACCTGGCGGTTCGTGAGGCCCTGCGCGACGAGCACGGAGACGCTGCGCTCGGTGTCGGTGAGGCTCGCCCAGCCCGAGACCGGCCGGTCGGCCTGGTTCCAGTGCCGGCGCCGGATGCCCAGCCGCCGCAGTCGGCGGCGCACCCGGGCGGCGTCGCGGGCCGCGCCCAGAGCCGTGTAGGCCGCGAGGGCCGTGTCCAGGCCCGCGACTGCGTCCCGCCGCAGGGCGGGGCCCGCCGCGGTGATCAGTATTCCCAGGTCCTCGGCCGCCGCGGCGCGCGCCCACGGGTCGGCGTGCTCGGCGGCGGCCCGCTCGAGCGCGGCCCGGTCCCGGTCGAGCAGGCCGCGC